>CAYSLN010000037.1:0-12876 GCA_964431825.1 uncultured Pirellulales bacterium
TCAGGCGGCTCCCAGATTGCCACAGGTGTAAGCGTCAACGCAACACTGTCTACAGGCCAGCATACGATTACACTTACAGTTACCGATGACGACGGTGCAACAGATACTGACACCTTAACGATATCCATTTACACAGTTGATACCGTTGCACCGACCGTTACCAGTTCTTCGCCGGCTGCTGACTCGATACAGGTACCTTTAAATAACCTCATAACCTTGGATATTGCAGATGCCGGTGATGGTGTCGATGCTAATACTGTCACCATTGAGGTCAATAATGATACCGTGTACACAGGTAATACAACCAACTACAGCAGCCAGCACGGCAACTGCCAAAGGACAGGAACGAAAGCCAACTACACGTTTACCTACCAACAAAACGAAACGTATGATTTCGACCAGACAATAAACGTCACGGTAAATGCTACCGACTTAGCGAACAATGCAATGAATGAATACTCCTACTCATTCAAGACCGAAATGAATTCATTTGGCGAAAACAAAAAGGTCAACTCAGGTTCAAGCAGTCATGACAAGGCCGGGCCTTCGACAGCAATAGACAGTGGTGGCAATATCTGTGCAGCATGGCATACAGGAGCAGCAGGTAGTAGGGACATCTACTTCGGCAAACTTACCACAGAAGCGGAAGAGTTTAGCAACAGTATTAAGCTAACAAATAATCCTAATGACCAATGTAATCCCGCCGTTGCGGTGGACAGTGATGACAAACTTTATGTCGTTTGGCAGGATAACAGACGAGGGAATTGGGATATCTATTTATCAACCTCGAATGACGGAACAAGCTGGTCCGACGAAATAAGAGTTACCGACTCGAATGATAACCAAATTGAGCCTGCTATAGTTGTTGATGCTCAGTCTCCAAATCGTGTACATATTGTCTGGCAGGACAACCGCGCAGGTAATCAGGACATCTATATAGCCACTTCGAGCAACAGCTTTGCAACACAGACCGCTTCCCAAATAACCTCCAACAGCGCTGACCAGGTCGAGCCGGCCATTGCCGTAGATTCCGGGAATATCGTTTACGTGATGTGGACTGACCAACGAAGCAGCTCAAGTGACATCTATGGTGCTGCTTCAAATTACGGCACTTGGACAAATGTGGCGATAGTAAACAACGCCGGCAACCAGACCAGTCCAACAATCGCCGCTGAATCCGACGGCTCTGTCTTACATCTGCTATGGGTGGATGATTCTCCCGGCAACAAGGACATATACTACGCAACAACAAACGGCTTGCCAGGCAGCCCTTTGAACGGAAGCAGCATTATCGACGACAGCTCATACGCAGACCAGTTATCACCAGCGATTACCACGAGCGGTAGCACAGGAAACAGTTTAAAGGTCTTTACATGTTGGCAGGATGAACGCAACACAGATACAGACCTATATTTTGCTGAGATAATCGCTGGTAGTGGAACGAATGTGTTGGTAAATGACAGCAGCACAAATTCAAATCAAAGTGAACCGGCAATGGGCACATCCATATACGGACATCCGTATCTGGTGTGGACCGATAATAGAAATGGGAACGCGGAGATCTATTACGCTGGAAGCACTTTTGTACAGTCTCAGGCTTTGGCATCGGAAGACATTTCTGTTGCCTCGGGTGGAACCGTCGGGACTGACCCAAGCGCAATAAGCAGCACAGATGACATCTCCATAGTAGTGCCACAGGGAGCATGTTCCTATGATGCAACTATTACAATCTCAGAGATTCAAAACCCCCAGGTGGCCGCCGTGGAGTGCCTGGGAAGTTATGACTTCGGTCCCAGTGGAATAGAATTCAACCAGCCCGTTACAGTCACAATACCATATAACGTACCCGCTTCCACCGGTTCAGCAACGCCATATTGGTACAATTCGCTGACGGGAGCCCTGAGCCAACAGGGGATAACAGATGTCGAGGACACCGTAATATCTCCAACCTTGCATGCTCTTAGTTTCAAAACTACACACTTTACGCCATTTTACCTTGTCCTTGGAGGGGGTGCTGCTGCCACTGCAGCCGGCGGAGGTGGTGGAGGTGGCTGTTCTGTTTCGCCCACTGGCCAGGGCAGTATAGTCCAGTTCTTCCTGCCCTACATCGGCCTGGTTATAGTGGTGGTAGTACTGAAACTGCGAGATGCACGAAAACGCAAAGCACGCTGTACTGTAAAGGCTAAACGCTAAAAAATGTACTATCCATCAGGCCAGATGAGTATCGTTAATTCACTGCCGAGAGTCGAATCGGCCCGATTTTTCCGCAACATCTCAAATCGCTTTGAGACATCCCTGCTCATAGAGACTGTTCTGGTCACAACCGCTGCGATTTCAGCAATTAGGTTTCTGACTGAAAGTTCTATATCCGGAGCCGCCTGGCTTCTGACTCCGTGCATTTTAGTTGCTGCTGCACTTATCCCCACAGTTACAGCAGGAAGAACGTTCGCAAAGATTAGTTTGGACATCAACGAAATTAAATCTACAGTTCTGGTTCTTTGCTGCACCTGCGCTGTGGTTTTCCCTGCTATGCTGTGTGGTTTATTGCTCTTGAAGTCCTATGGCATGGGATGGACTTTGAGACCTGTGCTCCCGCAGGGAAAAGGCTGGTTTTCATGGTTGTTTTATCAGTTTATGTACGTCGCAGTAGCCGAAGAAGTATTTTTCAGGGGTTATTTACAAAGCAATATCCTGAGGTTAACAAGCACAGTAAAGTGGGAACAGTACATACCACAGAACTGGATAACTATAGTGTTGTCGGCTGCCTGTTTTGCAGCTGCTCATATCATAGTGCAGGGCACAATCATAGCGGCTCTGACATTCCTGCCTGGTCTGGTTCTCGGCTGGCTGTTTATCAGAACTAAGTCCTTATTAGCTCCAATTCTGTTTCACGGGCTGGCTAATACCGTCTTCTGCATCACGACGGCAGCCCTTGCCTAAAGCCCCGATTAGAGCGATTATCACTGTGCTGGGCCACCTTCAGAACTCCTTTATAGCCCCATAACATAACCGCCTAAAAAACATGGTTCGTTAGAGGCTAAATAGACCTTGAATCGAGGGCGTCCCGGTTAAGTACAGACGGTAACAGGTCGATAGATTTTTAAGCAGAGAAGGTGTGTCTATGCAAAATAAAGGTGACAAATTGTTCATTCGCAAATGCTTTCTTGTAATCAAGTTAACACTTGCTCTGGTGCTCATGTTTACGATTATCAGGACAGTGTCGATACAGCAACAGACAGGCGAGATTTTCGGACCTGTTCCGGCAACCGGCACTGAAAACATAACTCAAGTCAAAGCAGCAGGCTGGGCAGGCGCCTCGCTTAACGATTATTCTGCTATCATCAAACGAAATTTATTCGCTGGAGTTGGTTCACCACGCAGGCAAAACAAAACTCTAAATGGTCTCGAAATCCAGGGATCGATTCAGTCAGCTGAGGAAGAACTCGGCCTAACGTTACTCGGCACAGTCTCCGGCAATCCGGCGGTGGCTCGAGCAGTTATTAAAGATAACGAAAGTAATACAACCAACCTGTACGAAACAGGTGACATTGTCGCATCTGCCTTTATCGAAAGTATAGAGAAAGACAAGGTCATTTTGCTCCATCAGGGAAAAAGAAAAATATTAAGCCTCAATCGTTCACAGTCTGTTGGTAAAGTTGGTGAAAATGACAATGCTCAAGCACCAACAGACCAGACTATTAACCTCAAAAACAAAGTGGTGAAAAACAACCCACCGGATGAACAGACTCCCAAAAGGCTCCGTACAAAAATGAGCCTCGTTGAATCAATATTACAGGGAGCGATTATTAGACCTTTTGCCGTTAACGGCAAAACAGAAGGACTCAAAATAACAGGTATAGAAAATATACCGGCCGCAAAATATATAGGTCTAAAGAACGGTGACATTGTCCGCTTTGTTAACGGACAGCAACTAACCGGTCTGCAGAGAGCCTTTCAGGTCTTCAGGAAAGCAAGGTCGCTGCCAACTATGGATATCGAGTTACTAAGAAATGGCCAAATAAAAGAGCTCTCATTTGATCTACAGTAAGTCATTGGAAAAATTAAAGACTGTCTTTAGCAGGTGAAATGGATGTTCCAAAGGAATTTGAACATAACCAGACAAAAAGTTCCAAAGCTATTGAATAGCTTTCTTTCTTTTTGCTGCATCTTTGTCACAGGTTTTATGGGCTGTCAGCGTCAGCAGCAAATTATGACCGTAGAGCCTGAGCAAACAAAATCGGCCCAACTTACTAACAGATTCCCTGCTGCGAGACCTGTCGTCAAAGAACCCAATGTGCCGGAAATACAGACTATCGGTTACGCTCGTAACAACCCGGATAAGTCCACAACTCTGTCAGATGCATTGACTTCAGAGAAAACCAAATCAAACTCCCTTAACACATGGAAAAGAACTGTCCCGGACGCCGCAAAAAGTCAGGTTCCTCCCTTTGGCGAAATCCAGCCAACAAGCAGGGAAACACCAACTTATGCAGAGCAGCTGTCGTCAGATACACAGGTAAATATGCCGGCACTTAATAAGCCTGGTATGGCCGACGAGCTTATATCCGTGAACTTTAACCAGGTTGACATCCGAGCCGTTCTCAAGACCATCGGAGATATAACCGGTATTAATTTTGTCGTGGACGAGAATGTCCGCGGCGCTGTCACCGTAATGTCACCAACAAAGATACGTCTCGACCAGATTTATAAGGTCTTGGAATCAATCCTGGAAGTCCATGGCTATGCCGCTGTGCCGGCCGGAGACCTGGTCAAAATAGTTCCTAAAGGAGAGGCTATAAAACGAAACCTCCAGGTTTTCATCGGCGGCGACCCTTCTAAAATACCTGAAAATGATACTCTTATCACCCAGATTATTCCGCTCAGTTACGCCGATGCCGCCGAGGTCAGTCAGATTATTCGAACTCTTCTGGCTACCGGTTCGCAGATGTCAACATATCCCAGAACCAATTCGATTGTAATTACAGACACATCCTCCAACATACATCACATCGCCAAGATTATCCATCGCCTCGATGTGGAAGGCTCGAAAGAACACGTTACGGTATTTAGCTTAAATTATGCTTCCGCTCAGGTCCTCAGCGAGCAAATATCACACATCATGGATAATGATAGGTCTGCTTCTTCACAGGCTGCACGTAACCGAGGCATAACCCAGATTGAGACAGGCATCAAAATCATGCCCGATGAAAGGACGAATTCCATCATCGTTGTTGCCAATGCTCAGGACACCGAGACAATCGCGAAATTAGCAAAGCAGCTTGACGTTCAACGTCCCATCGGAACAAACAATGTACACGTGGTGTACCTTAAAAACGCACAGTCGGATGAAGTTGCTGAATCACTAACAGCCGCCCTGACCAATCTGAGAATAACCGGTGTTCTTGAAGCAGCCCGTCCCGTTCAGGTCACTGCTGATAAAGGCACGAATTCTCTTATCATCGCTGCTTCTCCCCAGGACTATGAGGTCATCGCCGAGATTATAGATAAGCTCGACATAGTTCGTGAACAAATTCTGGTTGAGTTGTTCATCGTTGAGGTCAGCGATGACAGTCTAAGACAAATAGGTATCGACTGGGCAGAGCTTGAGGCCGCTATTGGTACCACTATAATTAAAGGACAGGCGGGCTTCGGACCGCGTGTGAACTTTGCCGCCGGAAATCTCGAAGGCTTGGGAATTGGCGCATGGGCACAAAACAATTCTGGTGAAAAAATCTCGGCAATCTTACATGCTCTCGAGAAAACCTCCGGCGTTAATATCCTCTCAACGCCGCATATTACTACCTCCAATCATCACAAGGCAAAGATAGTTGTAGGTGAGAACACACCTTTTGTTACGCAATCGAGGATTACTGAAACCGACCCTGGCTACCCGACATCCATCCAGACACTCGAATACAGAGATGTCGGAATCACAATGGAGATAACACCACATGTCAGCATGGGTGGGCTTGTTAGACTTGAGATAGAAAGTGAGTTCACAAAACTCATCGAAGGTGTCACCAACATCGATGTCGAAACGCCCACAACGACTAAGAGACAGGCTCAGACCGTTGTCACCATGAACAGTGGTTCAACTATAGTAATCGGTGGTCTCATTAGGGACGACAAGGTCACAACTGAGAAAAAGGTCCCTCTGCTCGGCGATATGCCTTTTATTGCCCCTCTGTTTAGATACCAGACGGATCGGCTGCAGAAAACGAACCTGCTCATATTTATAACACCCTATGTCATGAGCAGCCAGCAGGACTTGGACCGAATGACCGAAGAAAAAAAAGAAGAAATGAAATCGGAACTGGAAAAACTTGAGCGACAAAAAGGGAACACTAAAAACTTGTAGCCCTCTTGGCAGTTTCGCAAAGGTCGAATAATGGACTCGGAACTAAACGAAAAAATAGAAAATCAATGCCTTGAAACCATATTGCCGGAACAATTGAATCCGGAACTGGTAAGGGGATTGCCTTTCGAGTTTCTCAAAAAACAATGTGCTATACCAATCACACTGCAAGACGGCGAGATTGCCATTGCGCTGGCAGACCCGCTGAATATAGAAGCTTATGATGCGATTTTGAACGTCTTAACAAGCAATACAAATGCCACAAAAGGCCTCTGGGAACCCGGCCAACCGTGCAGGCGGGTTACATGCCCTGCCGGCGAAATAGAACGCGCTATAAGCCGCTGTTACTACCAAAGCACCGGCATTGACAGCAATGATGAAAAATATGATGGGCAGGTCTCACCGGATAGAGATGGCAATACTGATACGACTTCAATACAGACTCATGCTGAAGACCTCCTCAATATCGCCAACAAAGAACCGGTCATAAAATTAGTCAACAAAATATTCTTCCAGGCCGTGCACAGCCGTGCCAGTGATATTCACATCGAACCCTATGAAAAAGAAGCGCGAATACGCTTTCGCATCGACGGAGTCCTGCACGACGCATTTACACTGTCGAAACAACAAATTGCACCACTCTTGTCGAGATTAAAAATTATGGCAAACCTGAACATTGCCGAACGCAGGTTGCCGCAAGATGGACAAAGCCGGATTAAAATAGGCCACGACCTGATGGATATTCGGGTCTCAGTAATCCCGACACTGGGCGGAGAACGAATAGTCTTAAGATTACTGGATAAGGGCAGCGGCAAATTGGGCCTGAACGAAACAGGGTTCTCCGCAGAGGTGCTTAATCAATTTAGAAATCTGATTAGAGCACCGCACGGTATAATTTTGCTCACAGGTCCCACAGGCAGTGGCAAGACAACCACACTCTATGCAGCCCTGAATGAACTTAACTGCGAAGAAAGAAACATCCTCACCGTCGAAGACCCGATTGAGTATCAACTCCCGGGTGTAGGTCAAATGCAGGTAAAGCCGAAGATAAATCTTACATTTGCTAATTGCCTCCGTCATATCCTCAGGCAGGACCCCGATGTGATTATGATAGGAGAAATTCGTGACCTTGAAACTGCCCAGATTGCTATCCAGGCTTCACTTACTGGCCATTTGGTTCTCAGTACTCTCCACACCAATGATTCGGCCTCAGCAATAACTCGACTAATCGATATGGGTATCGAACCTTACCTGATTTCGTCATCGGTCGTTGCAGTCATGGCGCAGCGACTTCTGCGAATAATCTGCCCGGAATGTAAAGGGCCTTACAAACCAACAGAGCAAGCAATTTCCCTGTGGAACGAAAATCAAAAGGCCTTGGTAATCGAAGGTCAGTGCTATAAAGGTTATGGCTGTGAGAATTGCCTCGAAACAGGATATCTGGGAAGAACCGGTATCTTTGAGCTGCTTCTCATCGATGACGATATCAAAGAGCTGATAATAAAACGCAGTGGCTCACACATTATAAAAGAAACCGCCGTCGCAAAAAGTATGAGCACCCTGAGAGAGAACGGATTACGTAAGGCACTGGCTGGTGTAACCACCCTTGAAGAAATTTGCAGAGTAACACAGGACAGTGTCCGGACAAATATCGGAGTAGCTGAACATGTCACCAGTTGAATCAAGTTTGTTACGTGACAGACCAGTTTCAGCAGGCAAGGCTGTCAAGCAGGACAATCGCGCTGATACACCGGCAGATACATACAAAAGAGATATTTTTAAAAGGATTAACACAAAGGATATCTGCAGACTTGCCCGTCAGTTGGCGACATTGCTGCGTGCAGGCATGCCGCTTGTCCCTGCTTTGTCGGCATTAGCTGAACAGCTGCAAGGCCTCCCCGAGCGTTCGAGCAACCGCAATAACCCTCTCGCACAAATCGTCAGAGAAGTTCGCGACAGCGTCAACGCAGGAAATTCATTAGCCGAGGCACTTAGCAAACACAGTAGTATCTTCTCGCCCTTATTCGTCAATATGATAGCCGCAGGTGAAACCAGCGGGACCCTGGAAGAGGTTCTCTTGCGCCTGGCGGAAATGCTTGAAAAACGCGTTCATCTCGCAGGCAGAGTGAAATCCGCAATTGCTTATCCTTTGATGATGACTGTGGTTGCGGCCGGAGTTGTTGTATTTCTTCTATCCTTCGTTGTGCCCAGCATAACACAGATTTTCATTGAAATGGATCAGACTCTTCCCTGGCCCACGAGATTGCTAATCTCAACCAGTGCTTTCATAAGAACATATTTAGTGTTAATTATTATTTTGGCCTGTGTAGTCGTCTTCGGAATCGTGGCTGGCTATAAAACCAAAGAAGGACGCTTGTCTGCAGACCGCCTTAAGCTAAAGCTCCCTCTTTTCGGCGGACTCTTCCTCAAACTGGAAATAGCACGCCTTACAAGAACATTGGGCATGCTTCTCGCCAGCGGCATTCCGATACTAAGTGCCCTCGAAATAACAAAAGGCATCATCCAAAACAGATTCATCGCAAATGCCCTGGATTCCGTCAAGGGCATGGTCGCCAGAGGTGAGAATATAGCCGGCGCGATTAGAAAAACCGGATTGTTTCCGCCCGTTGTATTTCATGTAATAGCCACGGGCCAAATCAGTGGCGATGTCGAAGCTGGCCTTATAGACATTGCCCAGATGTATGACAACGAAGTCGAGATGACAACAAGGACACTGACTTCGCTTCTTGAGCCTGTGATACTCCTTGTTATGGGTGTAGTCGTTGGCTTTATAGTGCTGGCTATTTTACTACCAATATTTGAAATTAATCAGGCAATTTAACGGAGTTTTACGAAATTATGAACAGAAATATACAACGCTATACGTTATTTCCCACACATTATACAACGTTAAAAGGCTTTACATTAATCGAACTTATGATTGTAGTTGTGATTTTAGGCCTTCTCGCGACTATAATCATGCCAAGAATACTATCCAGACCCGAACAGGCTCGAAGAATCAAAGCCAAAATCGATATCCGCAATATCGAATCCGCATTAGCCCTCTTCAAAACCGACACAGGTCGTTTCCCCGCAACTTCCGAAGGTCTCGAAGCCCTTGTCTCCGATCCAGGTATAAAAGGTTACAACAGCGACAGTTACCTTGACAAGGTACCCTTGGACCCATGGGGCAACACATACATCTATATTTCCCCGGGTGTGCATGGCAGGGATTACGATTTGAAATCCTATGGAAAAGACGGTGAAGACGGCGGCACAGAGGATAACGCCGACATCGAAAGCTGGAATCTTGATGATTAAAAATAGTACTGGTATGAATAATAAACCAAAAATGGCAAGAAATACACGACGTACCGCCTTCACCTTCGTGGAGGTTATTACAGCCCTTGCAATCGTCTCAATTTCCCTACTGGCATTGCTCAGGCTCCACTTGCTTAGCACCAATATGGCTGATAAAGCGCAGATAACTTCTCAGGCCATTTTCCTGGCCCAGGAAAAAATCGCAGAAACCCTAGCCAGTGGCTATCCCAAAGAAGGTGCTGATTATGGCACTGTGGAAAAGAATGGACTTGTATTCGGCTGGCAAACTGGGGTTTCAGAACTGCGGCTGCCACAGTTAGACCAAACCGATATTACAGGATTACGAGAAATACTTGTCGATGTTACCTGGGAACAGGGACTCGGCCAAAAGCATCTGCAAATGTCAACTTATGTCGCTGACAGGAAATTACAATGAACCGTAAGCCCTGCAAAGGTGGTTTTACACTATTAGAGATTCTCGTGGCCATGGCGATAATCGTTACTATCGTTTCTATGGTATATGGCAGTTACTTTGCAACGTCAAAGTCAACCCAAGTCTACGATGCTAAAATAACCGAATCTCAGCAGGCACGCAGAATGTTACAACAGGTGGCTCGACAAATACGTTGTTCGTATGTCTACAACGCCGCAGAATTACAAGACCAGGACAAACTATTCACAGAGAGGGAAAAAAGCTTATTCGAGAAAACGACCAACTTCTTTTACAGCGACCCTGACGCCCCAAGCGGAGAAATTTTACACTTGGTTACCACTAATGGAATCTTTCGCAGGCAGGATACGGCAGATGGACTTTTTGACGTTACGTACAAATTTGATAAAAATAGTGCCACACTTTTCCTAAACCAAAAAAGATTCGTTGAAACATCTAAACATGTAAACGAGCGAAAAAAATGGCAGCCGCTTCTCACAAACGTCTGTTCCCTTGAATTAGAATTTTATGATGGGCAAAAATGGAAGGAAAAGTGGAACTTTGAGCAGGAAAGGGGACTGCCGCGTGCGGTCAAAATCAGCGTCACCTTAGAAGATGAAAATCGTCGGCAATACCAGTATGGCACTGTTGTGTGTGTGTATTGCTGGAAAAGTCAAAGTAACAAAGTTACATCCGAGAGAACTGTATCCGTTAACAGGCAATGAAACGAAAAAAGCTACAAATCGAACGAAAAGGATTCATAGTTGTCGTCGTCCTTTGCATGATCATCATGCTGGCAGCCTTACTGACCGGCTTCAACTATAAATCACGTTTCAATCTGCATGCCATAGATAATTTCCGCAAATCTGAGCAGGCGCTCAATTGTGCCGGGGCAGGACTCAACATTGCGATGGCAGCCATTAAAAGTACCGACAATATCTATACAAGCAAAAAACTGCCAAATCTGCTTTCAGGGGAAAGTGCTTTTCCTGTCGGCGAAGGCAATTGTCTGATAAGCGTAACTGAAGAAAACAGCAAACTAAATATCAATCTGCTCATAGACCAAAACAACAAACCAAACCGGACCAAAACAGAGCAGCTTCTTCGTCTTATCGACCTGCTAAATAATGAACGCGTTGGCGATTCTAATATTGGTTATGGTCTGGTGGCTGCAATTATTGACTGGACCGACAGTGACGACAATATTGTCTGCCTGCCCTTTGTAAAGCGCGAGAATTTAGGTGCCGAGTCAAATTATTATAGCAGCCTGGAGCCGCCGTACAGATGCAAGAACAGGCCGCTTGATACGACTGAAGAACTCCTGCTGGTTAAGGGAATAACACCGCAGATTTTCAACCGCATTCGCGATTACGTCACGGTCAAGGGCGACGGAAAGGTCAACATTAATTGCGCCCCAAAACGCGTAATCGAGAGTCTGTCGGAGAGGATGGACCCCACTCTGGCCCAGATGATCATTGACCGACGAGAAATCAAGCCATTCGATAGTATGACAGAAATAAGAGACATCCCCGGTATGACAGATAAAATCTATTACACCCTGACCAGGACTGCTACCGTCAGTCCGACAGAACGATACTATTGCGTCAAATCACAGGGAAACGTTGGCAAGCTCAGTCATAAAATAGAGGCATTACTTGTAAAAAATATAGCGACTAAAAACGTTGATGTGGTTTTATGCAAAGAACTTTAATTACTCTTTGCATAGAAAAAAATTAAGAGAAAAGATAATGGCTAAAAGGTGTATCGGTATAGATATCAGTTCTTGTTATTTGCATGCTGTACAAATTGTGCGCGCGGGGCAGCGGTTCCGCATCGAAAAGGTCTTTAAAGCACAGACACGCCGCAGTACCGACTCCCCATCAGACATACTCAGGTCGCTGATAAACCAACATGGGTTTGACCGACGTGCAAATGTGGCGATTTCAATGCCAAACAACGCTGTCTTTTTCAGGGATTTGGAAACTGATCTGGCCGGTTTAGAACAAATACTTGAAAAAAGCTCATCAGTGTTAGAGAACAACTTTCCAATACAAACCGATGAAATCATCACCCAGATATATTCACACCGCCAATCACCAGACGAAAACTACTCTGTTCTCCTCGCAGCGGTAGCCAGAAATTCGTTGCGGGAAAGACTAAACATCTTAACTAAGGCCAGGATACATCCTAATCTGGTAGATGCTGGGATTTTTGCAATCCATTCTGCAGTCGCAGTCAATCATCCTGAAATCATGACCGGCTCAGCCATTATCGCGTATATAGATGAATCTTACATCACACTGGCGGTTACACAAAATAACGATATTTTAATCGTTAGAAACATCCCGATAGTTTTGCGACCAAACAATGATACAGATTCAGTTCAAGAGCAGATTGCAGAGCTGATCTCACGCGAAACCCAGATTACCTGGCGAAAAGTATTCGGGGCCGAAATAGAGCAGGAATCTAAAATCTACCTGGCAACTGAAAGTAAGCTTTGTAAAGGTATCGAAGCAATAATCGAAGCAAACTTACATTGTCAGGCAATAATTGTCGACCCATATGCCAGGGTAAAAAGGCCCCCAGACCCAAAAGCCGACCCTTCAATATGCGTTGCCGAAGGTCTTGCTTTGAGAGTATTGGCACCCGAGCAAACAGCAGGAATTAACTTTCTCGAAGCTGATAATGCTAATACGAAGCCAACATTCAACCTGAAAAAAGAAGTCACAATTTGCGCAGCACTTGTGGTCGCAATTGCCTGCTTCTGGCT
>CAYSLN010000037.1:12976-14786 GCA_964431825.1 uncultured Pirellulales bacterium
GGCACCTGCGACTCGTTCGAGTCAGTGTACCAATGGCAACGTCTCTTACAGGAAATTCCCGAGTTTAGTTTCGTCGAAGTACAGGATGTACAGAAAGAACCCAAAAGCGGGGCTGTACGCTTTACTATCCTATTGTCTTTAGCAGGTCAAAAATGATACAATTATCAAAAAGAGAAAAATTACTGGCAGTTGTCTCACTGATTTTTGTAGTGAGTTGGGCATTATTTGCGTTTGCAGTTAAACCTGCCACCACAAGGGCAGAGACGCTCAGCCGAGTCATCCCTGAAAAACAAAACGAACTCAAAAAACTTCGCGCCAAAAGCAGAGAGTATGCTTTTCTTCGCGACAATCTCGACGATTTGCAAGCAAGGGTAGCTTCACAAGGTGAAGAATTTGAGCTGCTGCCCTTTTTGGAATCATTAATCCAGGAAGTCGGCCTTGCAAAAAAAGTCGCAACAATGAAACAGCAGCTATTGCAGCTTGAGCCGAACTACTACGAGACAATCGTTGAAATAAGGCTGGAGAATTTGACACTGGAGCAGCTCATCGATTTTCTCTGCAGGGTAGAATCGTCAAATGCCCTGGCAAAAGTCAAGAGCCTCCATATCAAAAAGAGTCCGACAAAACCCGACTTGCTCGAGTCAACAATTGAAATACATAACGCCAAACTAAGCCAAAGCCAAATCGCTCGCAGGTAAGTTTATAAAGCAAATACAAAACATCTCAATTATTTTTGCGTCCAAGTCTTGAAAAGTAAACTGGTTTTGACTTACACTGTGTCAAATTAAAGGCCCGTCTGCCTGCACTTTTCCATTTTATAAGCTTACAAAGGCAAACATCAGGGTTGCACGTAGTGAGAAAGCTAAAAAATCTGCGAAGTATTATTGCTAAAAGGGCACATATAAAGTTATGAGGCCGAGAATCCTGCTGATAAATCCTCCAATCTACGATTTTGCCGCGTATGATTTCTGGCTTAAACCCTATGGCCTGTTAAGCATCGCAGGATATCTACGCGGCAAAGCCGACTTCAGCCTCTTTGATTATCTTGACCGCTTACATCCCTGGGTAAACAATCAAAAGGAACATCAATCCGACCAATGGGGCAGAGGTCGATTCTATCGCGAAAAGGTCCCACCTCCCCCCTGCCTGGAAAAAATACCACGATATTTCCGGCGGTTTGGTCTGCCTCGTAATATATTCGACGACTTCTCTATAGAAGAAAAACCGTTCGATTTCGCGCTTGTCCAAACGACAATGACCTACTGGTATCAGGGTGTCCGGGAAGTTGTAGAGGATATCCGCAAGGCCTGGCCCGGCACAAAAATTATATTGGGTGGAAATTATGTAACACTTTGCAGCAGTCACGCACTTGAGCTCGGCCCAGACCTTTTAGTGCAGGGCACAAACCTTCAGCCATTGTGGAAATATTTGGGAATCACGCCGGATTTGAAACAGCCGGCTTTGTGGGAAGCTTATGACAAGCTCAATGTTGGTGTCTTGAAATTAACCGAAGGTTGCCCCTTTAATTGTACTTACTGCTCCGTGCCGAAGGTTTATGGCAAATTCAGGGCCCGGCCATTGGAACGGTCGCTCGCTGAGTTGGAGCTATTACACCAGCTTGGTGTTAAGAACATTGCTTTCTACGATGATGCGCTGCTATTCGAGCCAGAGAAGGTCTTGATTCCGTTTTTGAATGAGGTCGTAAATACAAATATTAATCTGCACAGTCCTAATGCCCTCAACGCTCGTTTTATTAACAAAGAGATTGCTGAGCTTATGGTGCGAGCCAGCTTTAAGACCTTCTTTCTGG
>CAYSLN010000038.1:0-5010 GCA_964431825.1 uncultured Pirellulales bacterium
GCGGTGGATACTCTCTACAATGCAAAGGCACGGCCAGGAACTGGTCACAACCCTCTGGCGAATACTTGGTAATGAACAGGATGTTTGTGACGCCTATCAAAGTACGTTTCTGCAACTCGCCCATTATAAGGACAGACAAAAACCTGAACATATAAAAGCATATATATTCCGTACGGCGAGCAATGTAGCCATTTCAATACTAAGATGCAGAATTGCTGAAAAAAAGAGACTATCCACTGCCCCTGTTACCATAAAGACCGCAAGCTCACCTGCAAGTGAGCTTGATTCAAAATACTTAGCCCAAACCTTAAGATGTTATATAGCTCAACTGCCTGAACATCTGAGAAATGTCATAACTTTACGTGACCTGGCGGAAATGTCTTATGCCCAAATATCCAAGTGCTTAGGCATATCGGTAGCAACAGCGAGGGTCTATAGGTGCAAGGCAATCCAATTATTGGCGGTGTGGATGAATAAAGAGAAACAGAAATGAAAACTACAAGTACAAAAACAAACAGAGAGAATTCATTTTTCAATAAATCGCAGGATAAGAACCCTAACAGGTGCAGACAAATCAGGGGCCGGCTGCTAAAAGTTATAACCAGCCGCTTCGGTCCCGACGCAGACTGGGTACAGAACCATATTGCAAATTGTCCGAGATGCCGGCAACGACTCGCTGCTGTCGGCAAAGTTAATCTCGCGCTCTCAGCAATCAAATCTCAGCCTCATAAACTCGATTTATTGATGCGTGCAAATACACAGGCTATCGGCGTATTGAAACACAGCCTCCGCCAGGAACCGAAAGCCCAGAAACTCAGAGCTATCCTGCCGGAACCGAATCTGCTGGAAAGAACCGGCAAGTACAAACGCCCCGTGGCAAATATTGCGGCTTGCATCACAATCCTGCTACTCATGAAAGTTGGCGTCTTTTCCTCTATGGAAAAAGTCCAAACTCAAGGCCAAAAAGCCATAAGACATTACTACGTAAGCCAGCTGGGCGAAGACCTGGCAAACGAAATTTTATCGAACAATCCTCCCTCGAATTCCCGTGGAGCTGCCACCGTTTAGCCCCAGGCATATCAAATAGTGGTGACACTCTCGCTGCAGCAACATTAGACTGGGACTTATCCTGGGCCCTTATCGGACGCGAGGAAAGTTTTGCCTTTTTCATCACAAGCAGATTTTGTCAGCACTGAATTATTTTTTATATTTTATTAGAACGGCTTTTAAAGGGAGCTGTGCGCTTGTAACCGATTGTGGGTCAGAAACCAACTATAACCCCCACGAAGTGGGTATTCGGGCGCTTGAGTAAGTGGCCGACAACAAAGATTTGAGATTATGCTTAAAAGATTTGTTGTTCTTGGCATAGTATTATCACTCGCTGGTTCCGCAGCGATTGGATTGGTCCTCGCTGATAAAAGAAAAGAACAGCGGCAAATTGCTTCCTATAAACTCAAATATGACTCGGAACCAAACAAATATCTCAGGCAATACGACCAATGGTCGCAGTTGCCTCCGAGAGGACAAGCCTATTTATCCCTGGACCTGGACAAGCACAACGAGAACAAAACAGAAGCTCAACTGCTTCAGGAACAGCAGGAAAGATTCAAGGCCGACCTCGACAAATTAGCCACGGGCCAAATGAACGCTCATCCCTTTGCTGATATACTTTACGGCGAGAACTGGCAGGAAAAATTAAGTAAATACAAAAAACAAAAAGAGTCCAAAGAGTTTATCCTTACAAGCTCTATCGTTTGTGCATCGATAGGAGGAGCAATTCTCACATGGTGCCTGTTACTATTGCTGGCTCGGCTTCTCATCAAAGGCTTCGCGGGCATGAGCAGCTTTTTCGCTGATGTCCTCAGAAGACGAAAAGAAAACAAAGATAAACAACCCCAGGACAGTTTTCAAGAAGGCGAAAAAGAATCAGGGCAAGAGCCAAACAGCCGGCAAAGTCAACTCGACAAAAACTCAACAGTCCTTACAAATTCAGGCTGGTACGATTTTGATACGGATCTTCCAAACCAGCAGCCGTCTCCTCCACAGAAAATTTATTCTATGAGTCGTGAACCCGGATTCGCTAACGCATCAACTGCAGCGACGCTTTCTGATGAAAAAACCGTTGAATCTGAAAAATCTTTAACCACCGCAACAGAAAGTCTCAGCACAAATACATTGCAGTCGAACTCAACCCAAACTGCTCAAAAGACCGCTTTGTTGGACTCTGAGGAAAACCTCCTTGAGCCCGAAGATTCGCTCAAGGCCCAGACCGAGAATCTGGAAAAACAGATAGCCGAATTCAGACAAATGGCCCAAAGTGTCCAGCAAAGCACGCTCAAACACTCAAAGCCACTCAACAACACATTGAAAGAACTCACTCAACAAATGTCGGCCATTCGCCAGTATGCCTCCCACCAACAGGACAAAATGGAAAAACTACAGGATGGCTATGACTGGAATATCATCAGAACCTTCTGCTTAAGAATTATCCGTTGCATCGACAACCTTGAAAATCGCATTAGACAACTCACCGAACAGAATATCGAAACCGTACAACTTGAGGAAGTAAGGGATGAGCTGCTTTTTGCTCTGGAGTCCAGTGGTATCGAACAATTTGAGCCTGAAGTAAACAGCAACTATCGCGGCCAGGAAAAATACGCAGAAGCTGTTAAAGAAAAGCAACACTGCGATGACCAGAATCTCACGGGTAAAATCGCAGAGGTCATCAGAGCCGGTTATCAATACCTTATTAATGAGGAGGATGTAAAGATAGTGCGAGCAGCTCGGGTTAAGTTATTTGGTTAGACCTGCTTAGGAAAAGCTAAAATGAACCAGAGAACCAAGCCCTGACGAAAATAAGAGGTACAATATGGCTAATATAGCAGGTATAGATCTCGGAACCACTTTCTCGGCATTAGCGGTTCTCAATGCTATCGGTAAACCGGAGATAGTCCCAAACGTTGACGGCGACAGACTAACACCTTCGGCTATTTTCTTCGACGAAGAGAACTCCGATATAATCCGGGTAGGTATCGAAGCGATTAACTCACGATACCTGAATCCTCAAAGGTCCGTTCGCTGGATAAAGCGACACATGGGGGATTCGGATTATCGCAAGAACATCGACGGAAAGGACTGGACAGCTACAGAACTATCGGCTGTGATTCTCAAAAAGCTCAAACAGGACTGCTCAGCCGACCATGGTGAAATCTTTGATGCTGTTATCTCGGTCCCTGCTCACTTTGACGAAGTCCGACGAAAAGCAACCATGGATGCAGGCACTGCCGTCGGCCTCAACGTTATTGGAATCGTCAATGAACCCGTGGCCGCTGCATTATATTATGCCACCACCCACGAGGTCTCTGGCAAGGTCCTGGTATACGACCTCGGCGGAGGCACCTTCGATGTAACCATAATGGATGTCAAAAGACATCAAATGGATATTATTTGTTCACAGGGCGACCACGCGCTCGGCGGTATCGATTTCGACCGAAAGATACTCGAAATACTGGAGCAAAAATACAGGGAGCAATTCAACACAGAGCTAATTGGTTCCGATGAGGATAGAGCAAAGTACGAAGATGAAGCCGAAGATATCAAAAAAACCCTGTCGCGACGTCCCGTTGCCAAAAAAATACTCTACGGCTCCGCGGGCAATATGAGAGTGGAAATAACACGCGAGATGTTCGAACAGGCCATCTCCTCCCTTTTGGCACGCACCGACATTCTCGTCGAAGTAGCACTTAATGAAGCCGGTCTCGAACCCTCCGGCATCGACAAGGTCCTTCTGGTAGGTGGCAGTACCCGAATTCCTTTAATCCGAGAGCGCCTGGAAAAAACGTTCGGAACCGCACCTGAAACAACAGTCAACGTGGACGAATGTGTTGCGCTCGGAGCCGCTTTGCACGCGGGATTGACAATGCTCCGGGAAAAACCCGATGCCGTACCCGCGGGAATCTCCAGCGGACTAAAAGACATCAACCTCACGGATGTCTGCAACCACAGTTATGGCACCATCTGCGCCCCTATCGATAAGGAAACCGGCAGACGCGTAGTTCAGAATCGCATCATCCTGAAAAAGAACACGCCGTTGCCCTGTGAGACTTCGCAAATGTTCTACACAATGTCCGAGGGACAAACAGAAGTCAAAGTAACCATAACCCAGGGAGAAGATACCGCCCCTGAGTATGTAAATAAGATTGGAACGCATAAATTCGAGCTTCCTCCGGATAGACCCGCGGAACGTCCCATTAAAGTCACCTATAGCTACGATGTAAACCAGAGAATGCATTGCAGCTTCGAAGATATCGAGTCGGGCAGAGTCCTTCAGGTCGACTTCTGCCTAGACCAAAATGGTGAAATGTCAGAGAACGATACAGAAGGCAAGAACGATAATAAATTAGAACTTTCCCAAGTAGAATAATTACTGTCTGCATATACATAAATGGACGAATTTGCTATCACAGGCTTAATTACCTTAGTCTCTGCTTGCGCAGCAGTACTCTTATTCCGCCTGATTAGCTACGCCAAATCCCCGGCACCACGACAACCAAGCCTCGACTACGTCATAAAACTTTCCCCGCAGCTCGACCCGGATATTCTTAATTGCCGCGCAAAACCAACAAAAGATAAAAAGAATGATTCAACTTCGGATGTTTTTATCGTAGAAATCTGCGGCTCAATTCACGCCCCCAGTGATATGCACGATACGACTCTCAAGGTTTCTATCATGGACGTAACCGACGGGCCCGAACAACCTAAACAGGTGCGAGCTAAACTCAAACAGTGGCGAACAAAGGATTCGTCGGCTTTCTGCTACAAAGCTGACCTTGGTAAACTCCCTTACCAAATCACCACTTTATCAGAATGGACCTCTGTTGCCCGGCTAAGCCTCGACTGGATGTTGTTCCCTCGTAAAGGAGAAAGGAGCCTTCAGATTAGCACCTCGATACTATCAGGCCAAAACGGCCAGGAGCTCGCCTCCGCAGAGTGCACTACTACCTGCGAAAA
>CAYSLN010000038.1:5110-14767 GCA_964431825.1 uncultured Pirellulales bacterium
AAAGAGCTTGTCGAAATTGCACCCATCGCAGAGCGATATGACATCTTAGAGCTTTGCCTGCGAGTGGCACAGGCCAAAGGCTCCGCTACCGCTGAAGAACTGACTTTCCTCAAAAGCCTGGCAAACTGGCTCAAGGTCGACAAGAACAAATTCCGCGCCCTGATGGAAAAAATCCTGCCTGTCAATCTCCACAAAGTCAAAGATGTGGAAACCATCCTCGGAGTCACTTCGGGTATGGACAAAGAAGAGGCTCGACAACAGCTAAACAAGGAATACATCAAGTGGAACTCACGGGTGACAAGCTCCGACCCTGAAATTCAAACCATGGCCGACCAGGTGCTCGATCTTATCGCACAGGCAAGAAACGAATACGTAGGGGTAGACAGCTCGAATTAAAAAACCACAAACTCTCTTAACTCCGACTTACTCCGCGCACATTTGCCCGTCTCGACCGCTTTTCTCTTGACTAACTATCTACTGGAACCATATATGTGGCACCGTTGCGACGTCCTGATACCTTGGACCAAATGACTGCTAAGACGCATATAAGGTAAGCCGAATTATGCAAAAAAGAGCAAGTGGCATTCTGCTTCATATAACTTCACTGCCTTCAAAATACGGCATCGGCGACCTCGGCCCACAAGCCTACTACTTTGCCGATTTCCTTGCCAAAGCAAAGCAAAGTTACTGGCAGATTCTTCCCTTGAACCTGCCGGTATTGACTTATCCCTACTCCCCATATAACAGCCTGTCAGCCTTTGCAGGAAACACCTTGCTTATCAGCCCCCAACTGTTATATCAACAGGGTCTCTTAAGCAAAAAAGATATTCAGGAAAAACCTGCTTTCCCCAAAATGTGGGTCAACTACCAGTCTGTAATCTCTCACAAAGCAAGGCTGCTAAATGTTGCCTTTGAGCGTTTCAAAGCCATCCCGAGAGAACCCCATTATGAGCTGTTCTGTTCGAAGAACAAAAACTGGCTCGACGATTTCGCAACGTTCACTGCGTTATGTCAGCACCTTAGGTCTAATTCTCCGTCCAACTGGCCGGCAAAAATAAGAGACAAAGATGAGCACACTCTTAAATCCATCAGAACAGAGCTAAGGGAATCTATAGATAGGGAAAAGTTCTCGCAGTATATCTTCTTCAGGCAATGGTCTTCCTTGAAGAATTACTGCAATCAGCGCAACATCCGGATAATAGGAGATGTTCCAATTTATGTTTCCTTCGACAGTACAGATGTATGGGCTAATCCGAAAATCTTCAAGCTCACAAGCACCAAGAAACCTCAGTTTCTCGCGGGTGTGCCGCCGGATTTGTTTAGCCAAACCGGCCAGCTGTGGGGCAACCCGGTCTATAACTGGCAAGCCCTGAGAAATACAAATTACTCATGGTGGATTGAACGAATAAGACACAACCTGACCTTGTTTGATATTGTCCGCCTCGACCACTTCAGGGCCTTCGTTGCCTACTGGCAGGTCCCCGCCGGTCACAAAACAGCAAAAAAAGGTAAATGGATAAAGGGCCCGGGAAAAAATTTCTTCGGAGAATTGCTAAAACATTTCCCTTCCAAAAAAATCATAGTTGAAGACCTGGGACATATTACTAAGAATGTAAGGGCACTTGTAGAAAAGTTTCACCTTCGTGGAATGAGAATACTTCAGTATGCATTTGATGGAAACCCCATCACCAATCCACACTGCCTTCAAAATCACATAAAAAATTGTGTAGTCTACACCGGAACGCATGACAACAACACCGCAAGAGGCTGGTTCGAAAAAGAGGCTACGCCTGAACAAAAGAAAAGGCTCTTCGACTACCTCGGACATAAAGTACCCGTCGGCCAAACACATTGGGAGTTGATACGAGTAGCGATGAACTCTACCGGCAATTTAGTTATTATACCTATGCAGGATATCTTGGGATTGAGCGAACAGACCCGCATGAATCGCCCCGCCGTAATCAAAGGCAACTGGATTTGGCGACTAAAACCCGGACAAATCAAAGCTCCCACAGCCAGAAAGCTGGCAAAACTAACACAAAATTACTACAGAGCATGATTTTTCCACACCGGATTTAATATCCACGAATACCTTTTACATCCCGCCGGAATCATTTGTGCATACACCGTTTATTTGGTAAACTTCAGCTCAAATAATAAAACCTGGAAAGGAAAACATTATGTTAATAGTCCATGTTTTCGTCCATGTAAAACCTCAACAGGTCGAAGCCTTCCGGACAGCCTCGCTTGAAAATGCTCGCGATAGCATACAGGAGCCGGGCATTGCCCGATTCGATGTTATCCAGCAACAGGATGACCCGACTCGCTTTGTCCTTGTCGAAGTCTATCGCACTCCGGATGACCCAAGCAGGCACAAGGAAACAGCACATTATCAAAAATGGCGCGACACCGTAGCTGATATGATGGCTGAGCCACGCACAAGCATCAAATACACTAACGTGTTCCCTAATGAAGAAGGTTGGGATTAATTTTAACATCCCACGAAAAGTGAGAGAAACCATGAGATTCGAATTTGCGACTGCTACACGCATCATATTTGGCCCCGGCACTATCTCCGAAGTTGCACCTTTAGCAGCCAAGATGGGAAAAAATGCCTGCGTCGTCACAGGCCGTACCTCCGAACGCGCCCAGCCGCTCTTGGAACATCTAAACAAAGAGAAAATTAAATACATCACGTTTAACGTACTTGGTGAGCCGACTACTACTATAGCAAACGCGGCTGTGGAACTGGCCCGCCGCGCCAACTGCGACCTGGTCGTCAGCATTGGTGGCGGAAGCGCCCTCGATACCGGCAAAGTCGTTGCAGCGATGCTGACCAACAGTGGCCGGCTGGAGGATTATCTGGAGGTGGTAGGCGATGGCAAACCGCTCTCACAAAATCCTGTGCCCCACATCGCGATTCCGACAACCGCTGGAACGGGTGCCGAGGTCACACGTAATGCTGTGCTCGGTGTGCCTGAATATCAGGCTAAAGTGAGCATGCGCAGCCCTCTGATGCTACCCCACCTGGCTGTGGTTGACCCTGAATTAACTTATTCGATGTCACCATCCGTGACCGCCAGCACAGGACTGGACGCCCTGACCCAGCTTATGGAAACCTATGTCTCCAACAAAGCCAATCCACTCACAGATGGTATCTGCCGAGAAGGTTTGAAACGTGCCGGGCATTCCTTGCGAGCAGCTTACGAAGATGGCGACGACCGCGCTGCTCGTGATGACATGGCCCTGGCAAGCCTGTTCGGTGGATTAGCTCTGGCTAATGCGAAACTCGGAGCAGTGCACGGTTTCGCCGGCCCATTGGGCGGCATGATTCCCGCTCCCCATGGTGTTATATGCGCCAGGCTTTTGCCGCATGTAATGGAAGCCAACGTCAAGGCCCTACAAACCCGCCAAGATAACTCGCTGGCATTGACTCGATATGACCAGATAGCTAAGCTGCTGACTGGCAAGACCACTGCACAAGCAGCCGATGGGCTCGCATGGATACAGGACCTTTGTACAGCATTGAAAGTACCATCTCTGGCCGAGTTCGGATTGAAAGAACAAGATTTCCCCACGGTAGTAGCAAAGTCCCACAACTCGAGCAGTATGAAAGGCAACCCGATTGAATTAACAGATAATGAATTGCTGGAAATCCTTAAAAAAGCCAGCAGGCAAACTTAGTAATAACGAGTACCTATGACAAAGACATCAAATACCTAAAGGTTGGCGTTATGAAAATAGACCTTCACTATGGCAAAGGTTTTGTTTCTCTGCAAATCCCGCAAGCTAATATAGAAAAAATTATCCGGCCCTGGCAGGACCAGACAAAGGCAGATAACGAAACCACTCTCCGTCAGGCAATGGCAGAAGGACAGACAAAGGATTTTCAAAATGCAATTGCCGGCAAACGTCTTTGCATACTGATAAGCGACGGCACCCGCGACGAACCTTCTGAAGATATATTCGGACAGCTATTTGGTGCATTACGAAAAAGCTCAATGGTGCAATTCCTGCTCTGCACCGGAACACACAATCCCGATACCCCGGAAAATAACATAATTAAAGAGCAAATAAAAAAAGCCGCCGCCAAAACTGGTCTTGAAAACTTCAGGATACATCCCCACGACTGTGAGAACGACACGTTCATAAATGCAGGCCAAACATCACGTGGAACGCAGATTATGTTCAATGCCCTGGCTGGCAATGCGGAGGTCTTTCTGGTGCTCTCGGACCTCAAAGTCCATTACTTCGCAGGCTATTCGAACCCAATAAAAAACTTTGTACCCGGGATATGTGCATACCAGACAACCGAGCAAAATCACAGCTTGGCACTCGATGAAAAATCCACCTTTGGCATCCATCCATGGCATAAAGATAAAAACAGGAGAGACAATCCGCTCGCTCAGGACCAGCTTGAAGGTATGCGGCTGATTGCAAAAGACCTGCCAATCTATGCCCTTGCGACCATTACTATCTCAGGAAAAATCTGCTGGACGAAGCTTGGGCCCGTCGAAAAAGTTAGCTCAGAGGCCTTCTCCATAATCGACCAAAAGAATACCCATACCGTAAGGCCGCTCACGCATCTTATCGTTTCGCCCGGCGGACTGCCAAATGACACGAGCCTTTACATAGCCCAAAGAGCCCTCGAATTGACAAAAAGTGCTGTTGCAGACGATGGCGAAATACTGTTCCTGGCTGCATGTCCAAACGGTATTGGCGAAAAGCAAACAATGGAAAACTTTTATAACCGCCTGACCGCACCGATTGACGAGATACTAAAATCAATTGAGAGTGAATACAAACTCTATAGTCACAAACCATACAAGTTCGCCCAAATGCTCCGGCGGTTGCGGCGTATCTGGATGTATTCCCAGATACCAGACAATCTCCTCGAAGCAGCGCACTTGCATCCTACACATCAACCACAGGCAGTTGTGGACAATTGGATCGCCGAACATCCGGATGTCAGGATTTTAGTGGTGGATAGCGCTAATAAGATAGCACTGTATAGTTGATAGTCCGTCCTTCGCAGTACCTGCTACGGAGAATGGATTCATCGATGAACTACGAACACAGCACTATGAACTAATCGAGGTTCATCGTCATTAGAAATTCTGCATTGGTCCGGCACTTGGTAAGCCTGCTTTTGAGAAGTTCAATCGCTTCAACAGGGTTCAACTCGCTCAGGACTCTTCGGAGCCGATACACCAAACGAAGTTCTTTTTCATCGAGCAGCAGTTCTTCCTTTCTTGTTCCACTTCGGCTGATGTCTATGGCCGGCCAGGTCCGCCTGTCAACAAGACGCCTGTCCAGATGCAGTTCCATATTTCCCGTGGCTTTAAACTCTTCAAAAATCACCTCGTCCATCTTTGAACCGGTGTCGATTAGTGCCGTTGCGAAAATACTCAGCGAGCCGCCGTGTTCGACGTTCCTTGCTGCACCGAAAAACTTCTTGGGCATCTGCATAGCCCCGGCATCGACACCACCGGTGAGAATCCTGCCCGAGTGTGGCGTCTCGTTGTTGTAGGCACGAGCAAGACGCGTTATGGAATCCAGCAGAATTACAACGTCTACACCGTACTCAACGAGCCGCTTGGCTTTTTCGATTACGACTTCCGCCACTTGGCAGTGACGCGAAGCAGGCTCATCGAAGGTGGAACTTATAACCTCAACGTCTTCTGCGGTTTTCCTCGCCATTTCGGTAACTTCTTCGGGACGCTCATCAATCAGCAGTACTATCAGTTTCACCTCAGGATGGTTTGTTGAGATAGCGTTTGCCATCTTCTGCAGCAGAACCGTCTTGCCGGTTCTCGGCGGAGCAACTATCAGGCCTCGCTGACCCTTGCCCACCGGCGTCACCAGGTCAATGATGCGCATGTTCAGTTCTTCCTGCGTTGTTTCAAGAATAAGACGGTCCTCAGGATGTAACGGCGTCAGATCGCTAAACACCACCTTGTCCGCAAGCAGTTCGGGGTTTTCAAAGTTAATTGCTTCAACCCGCAGAAGGGCAAAATACTTTTCCGAATCCTTGGGCGGCCTTATTTGCCCCGATACAACGTTCCCCGTTCGTAGCCCAAACCGCCTGATTTGAGATGGCGACACATAAATATCGTCAGAAGAGGAAAGGTAGTTGTAATCAGGATTTCGCAGAAATCCATAACCGTCCGGTAGTACTTCCAGCACTCCTTCGCCGTACATCAGCCCGTTCTGCCGGATACGCTCCTTGAGAATCCTGAAAATCAAATCCTGCTTCTTAAGAGCAGTGTACTCGGAAATGTTCTCTTTTTTGGCAATATCATGTAGCTCCGCAACGTTCAGTTTCTGCAAGTCCGTCAGGTACAAGTCGCCCTTTTTAATCCGCTCATACTTGGCATGAGTGGATTCTTCTTCTGCCTTTTTGTTTCTCAGGGCCTCTTCTGCTGCCTCGATACTGGCCGCATCCTCAGCCGTGGCTGTGGCCGTGGTTGAATTGTTCTCTGCCGGTGCTTGCTCTGCCTGCTCTGCGACAGCTTTCCTCTTTGTGGTTTTCCGCCTTTTGGTTGTGCTTTTTCCGCTTCTTGTAGTGGCTTTAGCCATCTTTACTCCTTTTCCTTTTGTAAAACTTCATTCTCACTCCCCCCAACCTGCCTCCAAAGATATAAAATTGTGCTCGTGAAAACAGGCAGCAGGGATATTTTTCAATTAAGCGACCTTTTCGCAGCAGTTCAGTGGGATTTGAGTCTTGAATAATAAAACTAAAACTTATATTTCAAAAGCAACTAAACTAATATGAGTAACCCGCAACAATCTACACTTAGCTAATTATTCACTATGTATATAGAAGATATTAGCGACTTGCCTGACTAACGCCGAAAAGCCAGAATTGCTATCTATGATATTATCGGCGAGCTTAACCTTATTGTCCAGAGAAATCTGAAAAATTTCTCTAATTTTAATCTGATTTTCGTCAAAACCCATTTTTTTTGCCCTCTCCACCCGTAATTCCCGTCTGCAATCGACAAAAACGAGCCTATCGCACCGCTTCGCCCACCCTACTTCTACCAACAAAGGCATATCCAGAACAATTGCCCTGACCTCACTTTCGCGTTGATATTGCTCAATAAGCTCTTCAACCTGCTTCAGAACAGCAGGGTGAATTATTTTATTTAGTGATGAAATTTTTTCAGCATCGGCGAAAACTATATCAGCCAGTCTTTTCCGGTCAATTTCACCCTCGGAATCCAAAATAACCCGGCCAAAAAGACCGACTACTTCCTCTTTAGTCTTTTCATCCTGCAGCAGTTCGTGGGCAATTTCATCGGCATCGATAACCTTGCAGCCCAACTTCGCAAACTCCCCCGCCACGGTACTCTTGCCCGAGCAGATACCGCCCAAAATACCTATCACTGGTTTTTTGCCGGACTTGCCCACAGCCGGGCAGTTTAACCGCCCCCTCCACCAACAGTCAAGTTATTTTACCGCTTCAACTATTGGACTAAATAAATACCAACAAACCTACGGCTGACTCCTGTCCTCCAGCCAGTGCAGGGCCATTAGTTGAAAGTCTTTGAAATCTACTACGCAATCGCCGTTTATATCGCCCGCAACAATGGTTTCGCAGACCGGCTCGCCAAAGTATGACTTGCTCGCCTCATTTGTCCCCCCGTGGGCCCCCATATTTATTATGCCCCCATTCGGGAACGGCTCTAAGCCGATAGGACTCATCGGGTCCCCCGCATCAATACAAGGGCTGGTCACATCATCCATGATCCAAGCCTGCGTTGCAGGCTCCCACCGCCCCGCCTGTGACTTCAAATGATAATCACCATCAATCCAGAAATCGTCATTAGGCTCCCCCGGCGTGCCATTTGGATCCCAGTATCCCGGCTCTGTAAAACATGGGTCAACGTCGATGTTGCCGTTACCCCAAACCAAATCACACTTGGACTCAAGATAAATAGCTGACATGCCACCCAGTATACTACTATAATTTAACACTGATGTTGTCGGAGGATGCCACTTGGATGCCGAAGATAAGTACATCTCATCTCCGCGATTACCTATATTGTTCCATAGAATACAATTATTTAACGTAGCGTTACTGTCAAAACCACAGTAAATTCCACCACCATCCCCGCCGTTTGCTTTATTGTCGGTGACCGTACAATCGCTAAAAGTCGGGGTACTATAGGACGCTGAAAAATACACTCCACCTCCTTTACCGATTGCCACATTGCCGCTTATCGTACAATTGCTAACAGTCGCGTCAGTTTGAAATCCAATTCCACCACCGTTGATGTCTGTTGAATTGCCAATTATTTTAGAGTTACGAAGAGTCAAACTGCCAATACACCAGATTCCACCAGCATTGTAACCAGCTGTATTCCAACTAATATTGGAGTAGTTGGCTAACAGATGACCGTTAGCCCAGCACATAATTCCACCACCGTGGTCGTAAATAGAGCGGTTTTCCGTAACCATACAGTTCGTCAGTATCACACTACCTCCCATAACAGATATCCCAGCGCCCGCATTATCGGTACAGTTTTTTGTTATGATACAATTGGTGACATTGGCAAGACCTTCCCAATCACAGCATACTCCACCACCAGCATATCCTTTGTTATCTCTGATGACACAGCCATCAATCGATATACTACATCCTTCACAGTAGACTCCACACCCTCTCCCGCCCTGATTATCCACAATCACACAGTTCTTTATAATAGGGCTACCATAAAAGCAATTGATTCCCCCACCCCCAAAGGCAGCTATGTTACCAATGATGGTACAATTGGTAATAACAGAATTGCTATTTAAGAAGCAGACCCCTCCACCAAAACCGTAGCAATAACCGACAAATGTACAGTGACCTTCTGCGATATTACCACTTATTACACAGTTGCTAATAGTTGGACTAGCTAAATCACAATAAATTCCAGCACCGTCATCCATATATACATACCCACTAGTGACCGTTAGGCCAGATAGCACCGAATTCGCGTCTTCTTCGTCATGGAAATAAAAACCACGATGAGGATTATCTTCAGTACCATTGCAGTCAATAATCGTTGCAGCGATAATGTTAGGGTCGTTTGGGTCCGTGCTGCGAACAGTAATTGCCTTGCCAAGAAAATCAATGTCACGATTGCCGTCCCCTTTGTATGTACCGGGAGGAATGATAACTGTATCACCATCGTTACAGGCATCAATTGCCGCCTGAATCGTAGGATATATTATGACTACATCGCTGTATGAAAAAGACCCTCCGTCCCTGTCGGACATATCTGCGCCGACGTACACGATTTTCCCCGCGCAATTGCCGTAGCTAAGCCCCCACAGCAAAATTAAAATCGCCAGCCACCTGTTTGTAATTTCTCCTTCCCTCATTTTAGTACCCTTTCCAAAATTCATAATGAATAATTATAATACCTCAAATCACACACCAGTATCCGATTTCCGCAAATCAAGTCCCTTTTACGGATTCACCGCGCATCCTGCTCTGCAACTTACCGCTAAACAACAGGCCACGCAGACTAATACCGGCTTTAACCAGCTAATCCTCGAAGGCAGGTTCGGTATGAAAGTGAAGGAAGTATTAATTATGATGACAATGATGACAAACAAAACTATTATGATAATTTTTGAGCCTGCCTTCACATCTTCGCTAAAAGG
>CAYSLN010000039.1:0-14558 GCA_964431825.1 uncultured Pirellulales bacterium
GATTGCGAATTCTAACAATCCGGCTATCAGACGGTTTTTTGTTTCCAAGAGGTATAATTTTAACACACCTCAGGAAGACTTACAATCGGGCTACTGGGAATCGGCAAATCCTGAGAGTATTCTACGCTTTACAGCCACAGGTTATTTTTTTGTAAAAGCATTATATGAAAAATACGAAATCCCCATCGGTTTAATCCATGCAAGTGTAGGTGGTTCACCCGCCCAGGCATGGTTGAGCGAGGATTCCTTAAAGTCGTTTCCTGCATACATGGAAACAGCGGAAAAATTCAAAGACAGCACCTATATCAATCAAATCGCCAACGAAGATAAAGCTATTAACGATGCTTGGTATAGTCGTTTGCGGCAGAAGGACAAAGGTTTGGCGGATGGTCAAAAACCGTGGTTTGACACAGGATACGATGCCTCGGATTGGCCAACCATGAATGTGCCCGGCTACTGGGCCGATAGTGAATTGGGCCATGTGAACGGTGTTGTCTGGTTCAGAAAGGAAATTGACGTCCCGGCTTTTATGACTGGTAAGCCAGCAAGGCTTTGGCTGGGCAGGATTGTCGATGCCGATCAAACGTATGTCAACGGTAAAATGGTAGGTGCCGTGACTTACCAGTACCCTCCAAGAATATATGATATTCCTTCAAACCTCCTCAAGGCAGGACGGAATGTCATTGTCATCAGGGTCATTAACAACTCAGGCCGTGGCGGTTTTGTTCTGGATAAGCCATATCAATTGACAGCAGCAGGGCAAACAATCGATTTGAAGGGCCAATGGCAATACAAATTAGGCGCAACGATGGAACCGTTACCACCCAAAACATTTATTGAGTGGCAGCCGTTGGGATTATATAACGGAATGATAGCCCCGCTCTTAAACTATAAAATTAAAGGGGTCATCTGGTATCAGGGTGAATCTAACACCGGAAAACCGCTTGAATATCAGCAACTGTTCCCTGCATTGATCGCTGATTGGAGACAAAAATGGAACCAGGGAGACTTTCCCTTCTTGTATGTCCAATTGGCCAATTTTATGGAGGTTAAAAACCAGCCTTCTGAAAGTAATTGGGCCGAACTGAGAGAAGCTCAGCTTAAAACACTTTCTGTTCCCAACACCGCAATGGCCGTCACCATCGATATCGGTGAATGGAATGACATTCATCCTTTAAACAAAGAAGATGTAGGCAGGCGACTTGCACTCGCAGCTCAAAAGGCCGCTTATGGCGATAAATATTTAGTTCATTCAGGCCCACTTTATCAGTTTATGAAAATTGAAGGCAACAAAATCTCTATTACATTTACAAATACGGGTGGCGGATTAGTCGTTAAAGGAGGCGGTGAATTGAAGTATTTCGCCATCGCTGGTGCTGACAAAAAATTTGTCTGGGCAAAGGCAAAGATAGAGGGTAATAAAATCATTGTCTGGAGCGACCAGGTGACCAATCCTGTAGCTGTGCGCTACGCATGGGCAGACAATCCTGAAGGTGCAAATCTATATAATAAAGAAGGTTTGCCGGCATCACCCTTTAGAACTGATAAATGAAATCTACAGAATTTAAAGCGGCACCATCCCAATCTTCAAGTATCTCAGCATTCTGCAGGTAGTTTCTGCAATCTCCAGACCTATCCCGTCATTAGAAACTCGTTGGCTTCTCAACATCCATACCTTGGAAATTATAACACAGGAAAATTTCAAACTCTGTTAACCTTCTGCCTCTTTCATCGTACAACACTACAGGTCTCTTTTCAGAGTACTCAAACGCCATTACTAATTTCGGTGACATTTCTCCTTTGGCCACATATATTGCATTGTAGCCAACAAAATCGTTAAAGCCGGGCCAGATATCGTATTGATTCATTCGCCTGCCAATATTGATACAATAGGTCCTCGGATGCCCCGCCACGTAGAAAGCCAACTCCGAAGTGGTCATATAATAGTCTGAAAAAATAAATAATGGTTTCTCTATCTGCGATGTAAACACGGTGACCTCCCTGCCCAATTCTCTCCAGCCTCGCATTTTCCTGAGAGGATCTTTCCCCGGTGGAAACGGTATCTCATTTACAAGTAAGGGGCAGTTGAGGAAAATTGTACCTGCCAAAGCCATAAGCAGGCCGGTGACAATGAGGCTTTTCATACCAACTCCAAACGTGGCGTAGTCCCGTACCATAAAAGCAGAAAAAGCAATCAATCCGGTGACATATGCCACAAGCGCCCAGTTTCCCTGGACCTTGCCCTGAAGGCTCTTAAGCAAAAATACGGCCAATATCGGAATGCAAAACCAAAAACAAAAAGGAGATTCTTTTCTCTGCTTGATCACCACGTAGAGTATGAGAACCAGAAGTACAGGTGTAATCACCCCCAACTGCGAACCAATGAAGTTTGTTAAACTACCAAATGAAAACACAAGACCTTCATTAATATGTGAGTGCCCAAAATCGTGCCGGAATGTTACCCAGTTATGTCTCATATTCCAGATTATCACCGGTAGAAAGAAAAGCAAGCTGAGCAAAAACGCCACATAAGGCCAGGGCTTTCGCAGATGCTTTCTGTTTTCCTCATACAAGACCAGAAGCATAAAAGCAGGAATATAGAAAAATGCAATTGCGTACTTGCTTAACAAGCCAAGACCAAGCGAAACAGCCAACAGCAGCCAGCTCCGTGGTGAGCCGCTGGCCTGTGCTTCGTAAAAAAACCACAACGATAGTATCCAGAAAAATATCAGCGGTGTATCAGGCGTGATCCCGGTACCATACGCCGTAAAAAGCGGTACAATCTGAAGTAAAACCCCGCAAGTGAAGCCAACAGCCTTGTTATACATCCGTGTGCCGAGCTTGTAGAGCATTAGACTGCTCAGAAAGGACAAAATAACCGCAAATATACGCACCCCCAGCACTGTATCCCCGAAGATCGCTGTACCCAGCCAAATTAGGTAGGCTACACCGGGAGGTTTTGAATAATAGCATAGATCGAGCCTGCGGGACCACTCCCAGTAGTGTGCTTCATCACCACTCAAATCTATTACATTGGCTGATAGGTTATATATCCTTATCAGGCTAATACCGACCAAAAGAAGAAATAGTGTGAAAAAATATTTGTTTTTCGTGAACCTGTTGGTTGATAAATCGTTATTGTTTTCTATATTTGGGCCCAATAGGCTATTCCTTTATTGTCTGGATTATTTAGTGTTGGTTCGGACTGAGAAAAGCTTTGCTGCCACAAACATGAAATCTACGCTTGGTGAATTCACATATTTTCAGTTGCATTCGCACTCTGGCCTGATTACAATTACAAGCTCGTTAATATAATCGAAGATATAAGACTAACATTTTGTCTAAAGAAGTCCAGTATTATCTTTCTGGTGGGAAAATGACAAAAATAAGCAGGCCTTCCTGGCTAAAGAGAGTATTAGTCATAGTTATGCCCCTCTTTCTTCTCGCCGTTATCAGTTTCAGTTACTATTTCAATCGCTTCGTTGCGAACGCCAATTTTCAGGAGGTGCTGCCCCAAAAAGTCTACAAATCAGGACAGCCTACGTCTGCGCAACTGCAACAATGGGTCTATCAATATGGTATTCGAACTGTGATCAATCTTCGCGGTAATAAGCCGGAGATCACGGGCACAGAACGATCTGTCACGAATCAATTGGGCGTGAAACTGGTGACTTTCTCCCTAAGCGCATACAGATTGCCGTCCAGGGCCATGTTAGCCAAGATTATTTATACACTTGAAAATGCCGAGCTGCCGATTCTAATTCACTGTCGTAACGGCATTGACAGGGCAGGCACGGTAGGTGCAATTGCCGAAATGGCATTGTCTCACACCGATTACAGAAAGGCAAGCTGTCGGGCGTACGTACCGCCAGGGCCATGGAAACAAAGAGATGGAGGCCAACACATTAGTGACCTGTTTGTTCTCTATGAGAAATATTGTTGGGATAACAACCTGGACACAGGTGGCTGGCAGGAGTTCAAGCGTTGGGCCACCGACATCTATCAGTCCTCTGATCATATTGCTCAACCCCGGCCGCCAAGTGAATCTTGTTCCGTGACAGGCGATAAAGCTCACACAGAGATCTACATCTACATCACCGACTAACTATGATCTCTCCTCTGTTCCTCATCATACCGAACGAAACGATGCGAAGCATCGTGAAGCGGAGAAATCTATTCAAAAATATATTTCTTGACTCACTTTCGGCTCGCTCGAAATGACAATCTCTACCCTTTTCTGCAAGGCATTTTTCCAAAAATCAAAATCTACCTCACAAAAGAATTACTTTTTCATTCAAGCAACAGTTAAGTTTAACCGCTTATTAGAGTTCGAAAAGTTCAATTTGCCGCGAACCAGTATCTTTTACCTTTCAAGAAAGCGGCGGAGCCTTGTCTTTTGAGCTTTCGCAGGTTTTTAAGATGGGCTACGCCGTGGTGTTCTTCCAGTAAACCAAGCTTTTTGCACATCTGGAAATCATCACATTGCCAACAGCCCTTGATCTTTTTCCTCCTGACACAATTTCTTATCTTACAGTCAGGTGGGCCACCGTTACCTCTGCAGACCTCTTTACAGCGCATCTTCATCATTGTGCCCAGCAGATTATAGCACTTGTCGTAATCCTTGAATTCCTTAAAGATAGGCACCTTTGCCAGCATGTCAGCCATCTTATCGAATCTGTGGCGCCTCAGTTCTCCTTTTAGGTCTCTTGCGAGATTTGCAACTGTCTGTGTATAGCCGACGCAATCCCCGCAATACAACCCACAGTAGCCGATCAAATCTTGTTTCCCAGCCATTTAAAACTCCTTCAGTTATCTCCCCGTCCGCATAGTCTATCAAGGCTCAAGGAGCAGTCAAGAAAGATACATAGTAAAAGTACAAGCCAATTTATTCGGGCATCCACTACTTCTTGACACACTTTGTGGAATTTAACTTGATTTCCTTTGTTCACTATCTGATACTACCACCATGAATATCATGAGTAATACACACGCTAAAAAGACCGCAACAATCAAAGTAAACTATGCAATTATAACCTCAGTACTTATTCTCCTGATATCGGCTCTAACCAATCTTTCAGGGTGTCTCAGCAAACAAAAACTTCAAACAAGTGAGCAATGCAAAATGGAACCCAAGATTATAAATAAAGATGCTTTTGTAATAATGGGCACGCGTAGTGCTATAACACCCAAAAACGAGAGCAGTGAGACATACGGTATAATTTAGCAAGATTTCGAGTCTTATCGCAGCCGGGTTCAGCCATACAGTACTGACCAAAAGTACTATGGTGTCAGTTTCACTACAAGCAAAGAAGGTGCTCTCGATTATTTAGCTGGCATGGCTGTCAGTGAGGGTACTACTGCCCCTGAAAACTTGGCGATTCGTAAAATCCCTGCAACACGTTACGCTGTATTTGAGTGCCCTATACACGAAATAGGCCAGACAAAACAATATATCTTCAGCCAATGGTTACCTTCCTCGCCATATAAAATCTCCACATCTCCTGCGTTTGAGCAGTATCCGCCTGAAGGCCAGGACCCCTCACCGGTATTTATCTACATCCCCATCAGCGAAAAATAGCTTAAATACGCAAAATCACAATTTCCTCATAACACGCTATGGTATTTTACGAACAGACCGGGTATGTTCCGGGTATAAATGATAAAAGGATGAACAAGTTACGACAAAAAATGAGGTATATAGCGATGAATATAAAAAAAGCATTTTTTAACAAAGGCTGGGTATTAGTAGTGCCGCTTGCTTGCATTTTTATTGGCGGCGGATTCGGATTGTGGCTGCTGAACGGCGAGGAGGAAGGAGAAAATTTTGCTAGCAAGACAGTCATCGAAGATTTTAACAAGGGCAAAATAATGCATAAAAAACTAACTGCTGAAGAAGAACGAGTTATAGTCCATAAAGGCACGGAGGCACCTTTCAGCGGCAAATACAATGACCATTACGTAAAAGGGATTTACACATGTAAGCGATGTGGCGCCGAGCTGTATGAGTCATCTTCCAAGTTTAAGTCCGGCTGTGGTTGGCCGAGCTTTGACGAACAAATTGCCGGAGCAGTGAAGTGGCAGCCAGATGCCGACGGTGTCCGGACGGAGATTGCCTGCGCACAATGCGGGGCGCATTTGGGGCATGTCTTTTTGGGTGAGGGACTCACACAGAAGGACGTGCGCCATTGTGTAAACTCTATCTCAATGAATTTTGTACCGGCCCAAAAGCAACAAACTGAGAAGGCAATATTCGCATCCGGCTGTTTCTGGGGCACGGAATATCATCTCCAAAAAGTACCCGGTGTAATCTCAACGACTGTAGGCTATACCGGCGGCCACGTAGATAATCCTACATATAAGCAGGTTTGCACCGACAAGACTGGCCACGCAGAGGCTGTAGAGGTCGTCTACGACCCGTCGAAAACCACTTATGAGCAACTGGCAAAGCTGTTCTTCGAGACGCATGATTTCACCCAACTCAATCGCCAGGGCCCGGACGTAGGGACGCAATATCGGTCCGCGATTTTCTATTTGGACCAGAAGCAGAAACAAACGGCTGTGCAATTGGTCGAGACACTTGAGAAAAAGGGGTACGATGTAAAGACGCAAATAGAACCAGTGGACAAATTCTGGCCGGCGGAAAAATATCACCATGATTATTACCAAACGAACGGCAAGACTCCATACTGCCACATATACAGAAAAATATTCTGATGTGTTTTCTTTGCAAAGACCACAGCTAATTACCTGGAGATTGTTACCATCTAAAGCAATTCTGTTTTACATGCCCATCGAGGTAAATTGATTGAGCAGCTGCTGATATACATAGGTCACAAGGTACATGCATAAAATCGTGACAACTAAAACGACCACTGTAATGACCACCCTAGTCGTTGGTTTGTAACGAGGATTAAACCACACAAGCGGGAGGGCCAAAGGCCCAAGACATAGCAACGCAATGACCACACTCGTTGTGGCAAAGTACCATTTTTTCTGCTTAGGCCGTGAACCGCCACGGCTAAAGCCCTCAAGAAACTCGCCGCAGTACCGACACTTGACGGCCTCTGACTGAATCTGCTCGGCACAAAAGGGACATTTCTTCATAGTGGCCGCCTCTTCTGCAGGGTGCTGTTTTTGCTCTTGTGATGAGCTTTCTACATAACCATAAGTACTTAATTTTGTTTCCATCTTATTGTTTATCGACTCTTTGGCAAGGTTTCTTTAGCAGCATGGGGGCATCAAAACCAGATATCAAGAAGAATTAAGCGCTCCCCTGAGAAAACAAAACGCGTCGAGGAGCTTACAGCGAAAGGCCTCCACAACAATAAGACTTGAAAAATCGCAAAACTAACAGTAAAAGAAGGTCTAACCTATAACCAAAGACTGGATACCTAAAACCATGAGAAAAACCTTGAATACCGCAGGATTAACCGTCGCCATCTTGCTAATGAACTCCTTGGCTTATGGCGCTACAGGAACGACTACCCTAACCATTCAGGTTGATAAGCCTGCTGTAAAGATTAGTCCCACGATGTGGGGCATCTTCTTTGAGGATATCAATTTCGGGGCGGACGGTGGCCTGTATGCCGAACTCGTAAAGAACCGCTCTTTCGAGTTTCCCAATCCGATGATGGGCTGGAGCAAAATTCCTTCCACCAGCACAGCAGGTTCAATTACTATCCACGACCAGGACCCATTCAACGATGCGAATCTACATTACCTTCGCATAAAAGTCAATGGCGAAGATTTTGGGGTCTCCAACGAAGGCTTTCGCGGCATGGGCATTCGCGAAAGTGAGGGCTACACTTTTTCGGCTCAAGTTCGAGCCATGCAGGGCTGGCCGGTCTTGCGTATAGAGCTGGTCACCAACAACGGTCGAAAGTTAGCTCAGGCAAAGCTTCATGGATTTACCAGACAGTGGAAAAAACACTCCTCCACTTTACGCGCTGCGACGACTGAGTTAAAAGCACGATTAAACGTCTACGTGGAAGGACCGGGAACGATAGACTTGGATATGATCTCACTCTTTCCGGAAAAAACATGGAAGAACCGTCCGAACGGCCTGCGTGCCGACTTAGTCCAAATGATGGCTGACCTGAAACCTGGCTTCATCAAGTTCCCCGGCGGATTCCTGACCGAAGGTCGCAGCTTGCAGACTCGGTATCAGTGGAAGAAAACCATCGGTGATCTTGCAGACAGAAAGCTTATGATTAATGCCTTTAACAGGTTCTCAGCCCGTCCCACACCAGACTACTTCCAGTCGTACGGCCTCGGTTTCTTCGAGCTTTTCCAGCTATGCGAGGACCTCGGCGCAGAACCACAGCCGGTACTCAGTTGCGGCATGGCCGCTCAGTTCACTGGCGAAATGGCGCCGTTTAACCAGCTTGAACCTTATATCCAGGAGGTGCTCGACCTGATCGAGTTTGCCAATGGCCCTGTCAACAGCCCATGGGGGAAAAAGCGTGCCGAGATAGGCCACCCACAGCCGTTTAACCTCAAGACAATCAGGTTGGGCAACGAGCAACAGGGCCTGCCATATATCGAGCGCTACGAACAGTTTGCCAAGGTACTAAAAGCAAAGCACCCGGAAATCAAGCTCATCGCGGGCACCGGACCCGCTCCCGCCAGCGACAACTTCAACTTCGCATGGGACAAGCTACGCCAGTTGAAGGCAGCCATTGTAGATGAGCATGCACACGAGCAATCGAACTGGTTCTTTAGCAACGCCTCACGTTATGATACCTATGACCGCAATGGTCCCAAAGTGATGACCGGCGAATGGGCTGCCCATTCCGAGCCGGGCCTGATCAACCCGAATAATCGCAGCACCCTGGAGTGTGCCTTATCGGAAGCGGCTTTCATGATCGGTCTGGAACGCAATGCCGACGTCGTGGTCATGTCCTGTTATGCGCCGCTCTTCGCCCATATTGACGCTTGGCAGTGGACACCAAATTTGATTTGGTTCGACAATCTCAACGTCTACGGCACACCGTCGTATTACGTCCAGCAGTTGTTCAGTCTCAATCGCGGCGATGTTGTGTTGCCGCTGGACATAAAGGCACCGGCCCCACACGCAGCGCGCCTCTACGCCAGTGCTGCACGCGACAACAAAACCGGCGAAGTTATCCTAAAAGTAATCAACCCATTGAAGGACCCTGTGGAAACACATATTAACCTGTCTGGTACTCAAGTGATCTCGCCTGCCAAGGCTGTCGTCCTGACCAGTCAAAAGCTAACGGATGAAAATTCCTTTGAGGTACCGAAAAACGTCTTTCCTGTGGAGCAGGCAGTGCAGAACGTGAGTGCTTCGTTCAACTATAGCTTCCGGCCGTATTCCCTCACCGTGCTGCGTCTGTCAACAGACTCCACGCCAGCGAGTGACACTACGAAAACAAGGTGAAATAACCAGTTCTGTTAAATGTTTTGGACCATTTATTGGCCTGGAGCTGTTTCGAGATTGGCCCATTCGGATGACGCTCAGGGCAGGCTTTGATACCTTGGGCATAAATTGGGTTTGATTGGGTTTGTTTTTTCATAGCTCCTATAAGCATTTTTTCTTCATAATCCTTTGTGAATAAATACCTTGCATCAATTTTATCATCCGGGAAATTGGGTTTGTTTTGCATAATAAAGGCAGTTGACAGGGACCAAGGGCCGGTTGACAGGGGGCAGGATTCGTATCTCATAATAAAGACAGGGGCCGGTTGACAGGGGGCAGAAGGCAAAATTCGTATCTCGTGTCTGGTATCTCGTATCTCGCAGAAGTAAAGAATAAAGAAGGTTGACGATTCATTTTTGTTAATTGGAGTTTCATATATTGGCCGTGTTTTGGCGAAAATTGCGAGATTTTTAGAGGTGTGGATTAGTAAATGAGTTGATGAGTGGATGCGGATAGTCAAATGACTATGAGCTTTTTCGTGCTGCAAAGCTGGACGATACCCGCCCCCCGTCAGAGTCGAGGACAAATTTCGCGGGTACAAGCTTATGATGGATGAGAGACGATTCATCACTAATAACTCCTTATAAGGAGGGCCGGGGCTTCGAGATTCACTTTAGGTAATTTGAGTTTCATATATTGGCTCGCGGGACAAGTAGCGCCTCTATAATTGGCCGGATATGCACGTTTGATACGAAAAAAGGTATTGATTGGCAAAACCTGATTCTTACAACTCGATGGGGGGAAGAGGGTTAAAATTTTTTAGAAGTTTTGAATTTTGTTAAAAATTACCAGCGTTTTATGCTGAAAATTGCTCGATTCTGGATGCTTGTTGTAGGTAGTTTGTGCTACCGGAGGTCAGCATGAGCATCATACTGTCACACAGACGCAAAGCGGGAGAGTGATTAAAACTGGTGCGAACCGCAGGTAGAAATGAGATTAGCATATCAGAGTAACCGCATGGGATTGCCCCAACATATCGATTGATTATTTTTGCTAAATAAAAAAAGCCCCGCGACTTCTCACAGGGCTTTTTTATATCAAGAACAGTTAAGCCAGCCCCAAGCTTGCCGAAGGGGTTATGCTTCTGACCTCTGTCTTCTGCCTTATACCTTAAGCCCTTGTGTACTTATGCACTTTTTTGTTTTTTTCTTGCTTTTTTCGAGAATGCCGACCAAAATGCCGGCAAGCGGAGCAAGATGTTTCTTGGCCATATTATGAAAAAGTGTTTGTTCATTGCAAATTATAGCCTAAAAATATAAACTTCTCAGAAAAAAGAGGCAAAAGAAGGAACCTTAAATAGCGCTAAGAGATACGCTCCGCCGGGGGAGCAATATAATAAAACTGACAGAGGAAAAACATGGAAGTAACGACCTCAAACTTGAATGACATATGCAGATTATGTCAAATCGCACAAACCGAACACGACGAAGTCGAACTGTGGGACACACCGTTATTATCAAGCGATAACTTCCTTGTTGTACCGGCCTTGGGGCAATTCGTCTCCGGATATTTGATGATTGTAGCGAAGGACCATATTCTAAATACCGGTCTGCTTTCTGAGCAACTCTATCCCGAACTCGAGGCTCTCAAAAATGAGGTTGTTGAGATCCTTAAGGAGACTTTCGCAAAGCCGATCTTTTTTGAGCATGGGCCCGCCTCCCAAACGCAAACTGGGGGTTGCTGCATCGATCATGCACATATTCATGCGATACCTGCTCCAGTTAATCTTCCATCATGCTTAATGAAACACTTTCCATATCGTTCTATACGCTCCATTGCAGAACTCAAAGACGTCGCCGCGAATAGGAAACCTTATCTGTTTGTTGAGCTTTCCCACACTGAAAGATATGTGTTTGAAGTCGAAATCATACCACGCCAGTACCTCAGGCAGGTTGTGTGTGCAGAGCTCGGCTTGTCGGAGTACTGGGACTGGCGACAATACCCTTTCTATGACAGAATTCGACAGACCGTAAAACGAATCACCAGACTTCGTACAGAATCTAAATTGCAGGGAGCTCCGAGATAATGAAAAGGGTCTACTTTGCACAGAGGATGGATGGACTGCCAATCGAAGAAGTGCATGCAAATTACGATAGGTTTAGAAAAGCCCTGCCCCCTGATGAGATTTTGCTCATAAACACAGCCAAAAATGGAGTCTTTTCCGACAAACCGTCAAAGTTGTCAAGAAGCAAGGCGGCAAGGATTGTTGAGCACGACCTCTCCTTGCTTAAACAGGCTGACCTGCTGTTGGTTGACTATTCTCTTAAGGGATGGAATTACGTTGGCTGCACATGTGAGGTTGTCTATGCCCACCTTTGGGGAAAGCCCGTGATTGTCTTCACCGGCAACTCCACAAATGCAGACCGTACATGGCTCAAGCATCTTTCCACACGGATTTGCAATACCTTCGACGATGCGATACACACAGTTCTCGATATCTTGGAATTACGTATGTCTTGATATATATGAGGGAGCAAGAAATGAACTGGTTAAGAAATAAATGGAAGGAACTGGTGGCTACCATTCTAATTACAGTTGTCGGTGGCATCTTTGTCACCTTTCTAATAAAATCGTGGAATGTTCACCTTTTCTGGGGGGTAGTTGTTTTTGTGTTTTTCTGTCTCGGTTGGTTTATTGCGAGAACATGGCCTGGAAGGTGCAATTTTTATGACGACCAGCATCGCCGTTGTAAATTCGGCATAGTTAACTTTCACGAGAATGCTGGCGACACTGATGAAAAGGCTTTGGGAAACGCTAAGGAGCATTATACATGGACTGGGGCTACAGGAAGGCAACCAGTGAGTTTTATGAACGCACGCGCCCAAGATCTCTTTAAATGCCCCCACTCTACATGTCAGTACTCTTTTGCCATCATGGACCCAAATTTAAAGACACTCGTTCTTTCACATGACGGATGGGAAAACAACAAGGATGGGTTTTCAGAAGCACTGGCCACGAACAGTACCCCCGCCGCTCCAACGCATCTCGCTGGAAGCTGTAAAATCCTTGAAAATTTCGCGCAGGATAATCCTAATCGCGTTCAGATTCACCTCCATCCTATGGCCCCAACATTCCGTGTCACAGTTGTGGACGATGAAAAAGCGTACGTAAGTTTTTACAGACGCAATAATATTGGATTCAGAGGATTCCAGCTTGAGATTAAAAAGTATAGTGAAGAGGACAAATGTATTTTCGAGTGGTTCAGGCAATTCCACGAGCGTCACATCTGGGAAGCAGAAAGGAATGGAGTAATTCAAGCCATTCTGCGGTTGTCTGTCAAAAAGCTCGGCAAGGTATCCTTATCTGAAATCAAGGAGGCAGTAAACACTTTTAGACAATCGCAAAGAAAGCCGGTGTTGGAAGACAAAGTGATACAAGAGGTGTGTAATGAGTGGGGTCTTAGTTTCTCTTGAATGCGGATAGATAAACTTCCGAACTATTTAGGACATCCATCATAAAGGAAGGAGATACCAAGCAGTTGAGCAGGAAGAAGATTCGTATAGCATTGGTCGGCGTCGGGAACTGCGCGAGTTCGCTTTTGCAGGTCGCATATTTCTATCGTACGGTCCGAGCCACAGAGGCCATAGGCTTGATGCATTACGATATTGGAGGATTTACGCCTGCTGACATCGAAGTTGTAGCAGCATTCGATATTGATGCCAGGAAAGTTGGAAAAGACGTCTCCCAGGCTGTATTTGCTGAACCGAACTGCACTTATGAAATTTATCCCCAAATACCCTCACTATGTGTGAACGTCCGGATGGGCCATGTCTTGGATGGTGTTGCCCCGCATATGGCTGAATATCCGGAATACACACGTTTCGTTATAAGTAAACGAAAGCCAGTGGATGTTGTCAATGTTCTTCGCACAAGCGGGGCCGAAATCCTCCTAAACTACCTCCCTGTCGGCTCTGAACGCGCAACCAGATATTATGCTCGTTGTGCAATCGATGCTGGTGTAGCCTTAGTAAACTGTATGCCTGTGTTCATTGCCTCAGACCCAACTTGGGAACGGCGATTTCGAAAAAGGGGGTTGCCTGTTGTTGGGGATGACATAAAGGCTCAGTTTGGGGCCACTCCCTTGCACCGCAGTATGGTAAAAACGATGTCTGATCGAGGTATCCGGATCAAAAGGACTTACCAGTTGAATATAGGCGGCAATACAGATTTCCTTAACATGCTCGACAGATCACGCCTTCGTAGCAAGAGGGTTTCAAAGACAGAGGCGGTCCTTTCAGAGATGCCATACAAGCTCGAAGAGGAAAACATCCATATAGGCCCAAGTGATTACGTTCGATGGTTGAGAGATAAAAAGATATGTTACATTGTAATAGAGGGTCGAGGGATAGCGAACGTGCCAATCACGGTTGAAGCTAAACTAAACGTAGAAGATTCGCCCAATAGTGCAGGTGTTGCAATAGATGCTATTCGCTGCTGCAAAATCGCCATAGAGAGGAAGATTGGCGGGGCACTGACCTCTATTTCCTCCTACGTTATGAAACATCCTCCAGAACAGGTAACGGAATTTGAGTCGAGGAAAAGGGTAGAAGCTTTTATACGAGGTGAGATTAACAGGTGAGCACCCATTTGGGGGATCGTGAATAGCTTGGTCTATAGCAAACTGATGTACTTTTCCCCGTAATCTACGTTCTTGCTACCCACGACGTGTCACCGAAAAGGTCTGTTCGAAATGCAGTTGTAAATAACATATCAAAGCACGCAGTAGGGTTCCACTATTTTGGTCTCTACATTTCCGTTTTGTTAATTAAAAAGCTCTGCAGGTCCCGCAGAGCTTTTATCGGCCACAGGCGGACTAACATCAAGCAACAGTGCAGCCAATGCAGCGAAAGGCCTGACGTCGGCCATAGGCCACTAAATTAGGGTATAGGGTATAGCGTATAGGGGATAGGAAAAAGAACAGTTAAGCCATACATCGAAAAGCTCAAGATGACAATTATTGTCCGAGGGCCTCAAGGTCGGCCAAATCCCTTTTTCTTCCCAGGGCTTTTTTGTTGGCGATGAAATCGGCCTTGCCTATGAAGTAAGCTGGCGTGTCGCCGTAACTACCCTGCACTTTGTTTGCCCGGGCTTTTTCCCAGTCGACGGCGGTAATCGAGGT
>CAYSLN010000040.1:0-14345 GCA_964431825.1 uncultured Pirellulales bacterium
CCCATGCCGAGCCAGTGAGGTTTCTTTGCGTCAATCAGAACGTTGGAAAAAATTACCTCGCATGAATTTGTCAAAGCCTTGTATATGATAGGGTCATCCGTTGGGTTGACATCCTGGATAATTCCGAAGATGCCTTTCTCAACGTTTACACACTGCATCTGACCATTTTTTTTACGGAAATAAGCAATGTCATCGCCGATGATAGTTTGCCTCGGCAGCATTGAGGTCGAAGTCTTTCCGCAGGCTGACGGGAATGCGCCGGCGAAGTACGTTACCCTGTCGTTTGGACCATGGGCGCCAAGGACAAACATGTGCTCAGCCAGCCAGCCTTCTTTTGAAGCCTTGTTGATGGCCAATCGCAGGGCCAGTTTCTTTAGCCCTATGGTATTGCCACCATATTGGGTGTTCGTGCTGTAGACGATGTCCTCTTCCAGGTCGATATAAACACGACGTTTATCGATATTCTTGCTTACGTTGTTTTCAAGCTCACCTTCGGAATGGATGAATCTGAAGAAGTCGGGCGAGGAACCAATCTTTTTGAATTGCTCGTATCCGGGCCGGTATAGAATGGTTTCACTGTGAGCGACGTAAGGTGAGTCCGTTATCTGGATGCAGGGGATAGAGAAATCGGAATCGATTGGGCCAAGGCAGAAAAAGCAGACCAGCATTTCCCGGCCAACCATTGAATTCTTTAAATATGAGCGAACTTCTTCGATGCCGGTTTTCTTCTCGAGGGAGTTGAGACTTGCACCTAAGCCTGAGCCGGCCGGCAATAAGTATTTTGTTTTGGCTTTATCACGGGCCTGGTCGTGATATCCGTCAAAGTGACAGGTATGGCCGGGAATATTCAGCGGGATTTCCTCGCCATTTTTGATTGCCAAATCGCGAATATAAACTCTGTCTTCGTCAGAATCGGTGCAGACAAAGACGGAAGCCGCTCCTGTAAGCTCAATTACATCAGCGACAAATTCGTGCATCTTCGAGTTGTCCAGAGCAATGAGCCTGTTGTAATTTTCTTCTGTCAATCGTTCTTTCAGTAAATTGTTTACATTATGCATATACAGTTATTTCCTCCATAATTATCAATTGGAATCAAAAGAACCGCGGGATTGTAACCGAACAACAAGTCGACGTCAACTTGTTTTCATATACTTTTTAAAAGCGACTTTCTTGTGAGAAAGCCCCGTTTTGGGGTGTCACTTCACGATATTGGTAAGAAGACGGTGGGAACCGGCAAAGATGTGAGCTTTCTGTGCAGAAATTAACTATCGTCAAATCAGGGCCTGACCATTTTGAGAAGGGGAATATAGAAAAAAAAGGCTATAAGCCTGAAGCTTACAGCCCATCGATTCGTAATTGAAATATATTTTAGTCTAAGATACTTTTTGGACCTGTGAAATCACAGAGGCGGCGGGCGGATCTGAATTGGTGAATAGTATATCTTCAAGCAATTACCCAGCTTTGTAAGCTGGTGTCCGAATCTGTTCTGCTCTGCTGCAATCCAATAAACGGGTACAGCGAGAAACAGCCATAATGCTCCGACTGGACACTTATTTATCTTCATAGTTTGTCCCCCTAAAGAGCATTTTATTTTATCGGCTTAAGCCCAATTTTTTCCTTAAATTAAATCGTTAACTTTTGACTTACCCACGCACTCAAAAAGGCTAATATATCTCCGCCAAAAAGCGGGTATTGATGAGTAAAAATGCAGTATCGGCCTGTGGAATGGCTTTGTTTTTCTCGCTGCAGAACACGGAAAACGAAGTTTTCAATACTGATATGAGGCTTTTGCGGGATTAGGAGTGCAGGATTTAGAATTTTCTTAATCTTTGTTGAGCAGTAATTTCCCAGTTTACCCTGCCACCGTTAATTAAAAATTTTTTCTTGTTCAATTTTAGAAGTGTATTACTTTTTTCTTTGTAGCAGCGCCAATGCAAGTTGGCGGAGGGTCTTAGCTTTTTTGCCAAATGGCTCCAGTACAGCTACGGCCTCGTCAGCGAGTTTTTTCTCTAACTGCTTTGCTTTTTCAATTCCCAGCACAGAGGGATAGGTTGCTTTACCGGCCTTTGCGTCCTTGCCAGCTGTTTTGCCCAATTGCTCACTTGGGACACTTACATCAAGAATGTCGTCCGTTATCTGGAAACCTAAACCAATCTTCAGCCCATATTCACACAGGCGCTCGAGTTGCTTCTTTTTTGCCCCACCACAGATAGCGCCCATCGCTGCGGCACATCGGAACATCTTGGCCGTCTTGTTTGTATGAATATATTCCAGAATTTCTTTGGTGCCTGCGGTGTTCTCCGCCTTCAAGTCGGCCATCTGACCCGCGATCATGCCGGCTGGCCCGGCATCCTGCGCCAACTGGCTAATCAATCTTACAGCGACGCTCGGCTCGTCAATTTGTTTAGCCAGAATCTCAAACGCGAGTGTCAAAAGGGCATCGCCTGCCAGGATAGCCGTCGCTTCATCAAAAGCCTTGTGGCACGTAGGCCGACCACGTCGAACGTCATCATTGTCAATTGCCGGCAAGTCATCGTGCACGAGAGAATAGGTGTGTACCATCTCAACCGACGCAGCTGCAATCTCGGCATTGTGGTTTATTCGGCCGCTAATAAGCTCGCAGCACCAGAGCACCAGCACCGATCTCACACGCTTGCCCGGCGATTCAAATGTGTAGGTAAGTGCCTGCTTCAAAGTTCCGTCTATCTGGTCCTGCTCAGCCAAAAGCTGGAGCAGGATACGATTAACAAACTGTGCCTTTTCGCGTAATAGAATGTTGAAGTCTGAATTGACAGTTCTAATCGGTGACATAGCAGCTACCGTGTTTTTTGAAAAGCCAGAGATTTTTGCGTTTTTAGCCTTTAGCCTGTATTATATCCAGTCTTGTAGTATTTTACAGCAAATTATGAATACCGATAGATTGTTAATTATAGGTGTTACTGGTTCCGGCAAAGGCCAGCTGGCTTTTAGTCTGGCTGAGAGCCAAGGTGCTGAAATAATCAGTATCGACTCGATGAAGGTCTATCTGCGGATGGATATTGGCACTGCCAAGCCGCCAAAAGAAATCCGCGAGCGTGTCAAACACCATTTAATTGACATAATCGAACCAAGCGAATCCTTTAGCGTCGGAGCCTTTGTCGATGCTGCTTTGGAGGTAATAGGGCAAATAGAAAGCCGCAAGGGAAGAATAATTGCGGTTGGTGGAACCGCTCTTTATATCAAGGCGTTATTGTACGGCCTTTTTGAAGGTCCCGGAACCAATGAGCAGATACGTGCTGAGCTGCGAATGCGAGCTGAAGCCGAAGGTCTGACACAGCTCTATCGCGAATTAACGGAGGTGGACCCAACGGCTGCCGAGCGTATAAATCCCAATGATGCCAAACGTATAGTCCGTGCGCTAGAGGTTTACAAAATTACCGGCAAACCCATTTCAAGTCTTCAGAAGCAGTTCACCGCAGAGAAACCTTTGCACGACTGGACGATAGTTGGCCTGTGGAGGGAAAAAACCGAGGAGAACAAAAGAATTAACGCAAGGGTAAAAAAGATGATTGAAGCTGGCTTGGTCGCTGAGGTCGAATCCCTGTTGGCCGAAGAAAAACCTTTAAGCAAGCAGGCATGCAGCGCGATAGGCTATGCCGAGATAATCGAACACTTGGCCGGCCGAACAAGCTTGGAAGAGGCTATCGAACTAATAAAAAAGAACACCCGCCGATTAGCTAAAAACCAGCGCACTTGGTTCAAGACCTTCAAAAACGTACATTGGCTCGACATTAAGCCGGAAGAGTCGGCTGAAGAAATTATCGTTCGCATTAGAATGTTAGCAACCGGGAAATAGTAGTGGGCAGAACAGACAGTGTTGCACGCTGTTGACTTACTGAACCAACAGAGTGGCTATGGCATTTGCCATCGGCAACAGTCAGTCATGTTGCTAAACGGTCTGTAGTTGTTGCTGGGCCTGTAGTACCGCGGCGGTATCGCCCAGAACAAGTTGTCTTATCAAACTAGCAGGGACCAGAGTGATTCCCATATTGAAGATTTTCTCTTCAACCATTGAAGCGATAGCCCGTGCCGTTTGCCGGGGAACACCATACTCGATTGTCAGGTCTTCGACTATTCTGGATTTGTCCCACCGAGACCTGTTGCTTAGTTCACCCCCGGCTTTGCATAGCAGCTCGGCATCCGCCAGTTCCCGAATGTCAACTGAAGCAACCTCTGTTCGAGAGCGTTTAAGCTTACGCTGATAGTGGTGCTCGTTTAGCGCGATTGCAACTTCCTCGAAGCTTGTAGCTGTCAGAACCGCCTTGATTATGGAAAAGATTTCGCTACTGGTTACAGTAAGCTGGTTCTGCCTGCGATAGAGAAAATATGTCACCACCTCCGCGAGCTGTTCTGCAGCGTGCACATCCGCCTGACCAACCGTGCCAAGGGCGTTACTGATAGTCCCTATGACTTTGGTATGTAGATACCCCTCAGCAATTCCGTCTGCCTTTATGACTTTAAGTTGAACTTTCATCTATTACCTTTGCCTCCTTGCAAAGTTAAATGACGAAAATCGCCAAACATAAAGCAGGGTACTGTAAAGTCTTGAACTTTACAGCCCTTACTTATCGACTTCAAGATTTTTATTTTTTACGTATCGAAAAACTTCAACTGCTCCATAGGCTCGGATTCCTGAATAACCTGACTGACTTCTTCAATTAATTCACCTGCATCCTTGAACTGGTGATAGACACTCGCAAAACGAATATACGCGACCTTGTCAACGGCACGAAGGTGTTTCATCACGCTTACGCCGATAAGGGATGATGGAACCTCCTTATCAAAGGCCCGAAATACGTCTTCTTCGACCTTATCGGCTATTTGTTGAATCTGCTCTGCCGAGACAGGTCTTTTGTAACAAGCTTTCTGCAGGCCGTCAACAATTTTGTCTCTGTCATAAGGAATCCGGTCCTTGTCCTTTTTAACCACACTAAGCTTAAGTGTTTCACCTGTCTTTTCGTAGGTAGTAAAACGTCTCTTGCACACAAGACACTGTCGCCGACGCCTGATTACTCTGCCGCCATTGCTTGAACGTGAATCGACTACCTTATCCCTGTCTTCCTTGCAATAAGGGCATCTCATTTGGTACCTCGTATCTCGTATTGCGTTTGGAATGCACCAAGAGATACGCTCCCTAAAACTAATCAAGCCAACACTACATCTGGCCAGCACACATATTCTAAAACCAACATATAGTATGTCAAAAGAAATCCCGAATCAAGTGCTTTTACGTTCTTATCCTGATTGCGCTTAATTTGCTGTTGGATAAGCACTAAAGACAAAAGCCGAGAAGCTCGTAGATCTTTGTGTCAGTGTTTTTTTTCAAAAAAAAGCCCCTGCGTGCGGAACGCAGAGGCTAACTCGGAAAGAAACTTGTATACCCCCCCATAAAGTTAACACTTAATGCTCTGAACCTGTTTTTACCTGTGTGCTAATCGCCCTCTTGGGGCCCACTCGACAGAATTACAAGATTGAGCTCATCTTTTCCCCATAGGCTTGCATTGCCTGGGACGGACAAGTTGGCCTGGTTTGGCCTTTCTTTATTTGCCCGACCTAATTAAAGTCTAATATAAAGAAGCCAAAAGGACAAATCAGAACACCCACTTTTTCACTTTTTTTAATAGACTGATAAAACTAAAAGCTAAAGGCAGGAAATGCGATTTGAAATTGCTACACTCGTCTATGATAGGCGAATTCAGAGTTTTAGGCTTTAAGGCTTAACCCTTTGCTTTTGCATACCAGTCGGGGTCCTGTGCCAACTTTTCTCTGGCTTCTTGTGTCATCATCTCAAAAGCCGGATGAGTGCTCTGCCAGGTACGTTCGGTAAATGGGCTTTTGCGCATTTTTTCAATCTCAGGTGCAACCTCCTTAAAGTAGCTGCCGTAGATATGCAGCGAATCGCTTATATCAACATACCGACCGACCTTCACCAGCCTGGATATTTTTTTCGATATTTCCTCAGCGATTTTTCTTTGGAGGTCGGTGATGGCGTAAACATTCATAAACCAGGCTTTGTAGAGATCTCTGCTGCGCCAGTGGGTGTTCATATTAAGTGCCAGTTCACCCGCTTGGTTGGCTACGAGCCTGCACCACATCCTCTGAAGGCAGGGTGGGTCATTTGTTCCCGGGTCGGCAGTTGGCATCCAGGTAATTGCCTGGGCCCTCCTGCTGTGCCCGGCTTGTGAGAGGTAATCGATAATGTACTGAATCTGGTCGACTTTCTTAAAGGGCTTTGGTGATTTAGTATTCCGTATGTCTTGAGCCGGGCAGTAAGAAGACAATCGTTCATGATATGTATAAGTCCACTTGCCGCCAGCAGGGTCAATCCAGTGGTCATGAATACCGTTGACAACCTCCTGTCGATAAGACTCAAGTTCCTCAGGACCACCTGGAAAGTTCTTGTGTATTCTCGGCTCACGGAATGGGTCGGTAACTGTAATCATAACGGTTGCATCTTTGCTCGGCGGGTCTTCGGGTTTATCATACTGGGTTTTGACATCAAGGCCCTTATCCCACACCGCCAGAACAGCCTTCTCCCACGCTTGTGGTAAACAATCAGCAGTTATTGAAATTGCAGGTATATTGGCAACTGAACCGTTATTGGGCATCTTCACCTTTCCCCTCTGTTTTGGATGGTTTTTATTTTAAATTCGAAAGGTCGATTTCATCTTTGGTGATATTGTACCTTTCATGATAGCGTGGCGGTATGTCTGCAAGCAGTCGCTTGGCTTTGAAGGCATATTCGCTGTCCGGCCAACGGCTAATGATCTCTCTGCAGTGGTCCACCATCTTTTTATAGCCAAGCTTCACACCCGGCAGCCGGCCCATCTTTCTTTCAGCTATCGCCATCTCGAAAAGTCTATCCGCCGCGACCTTTTCCTCTATGGTCAGCTCTCTAAATTTCGGTTTCTGTGGTTCCGGCTGTGGTTTGGTTGTCGTTTGTGCCACTGAACTTGTCGTCTCGGGCGATTCCTTGACCTGTGGTTCTGCACGCAGCCTCTCATCGTCTTGCTGCCACTGATCATAGACCGTCTTTTGCTTCGGTTCAGGCTCAGGTTCCGGCCCAGGTTCAGAGGATGAAAAAACACCTATTAGCACAATAATAACCAGAACCAAAACTGCGATTCCTGCTATTTTAAGCCAGAAGGTATTCATACTTATCACCAAACCCTTCTTAAATTGATTATTGATTATTGATTATCACCTGATTATAATTGATTTTAACGGTTCGCCAGCTCTTATCAATAGTCGATAGTAAATAATCAATAATAAATAAACGATTTTAAATGTTCACAGGGCTTATAGAGAAAATTTGTACGGTAAAGTCGGTTCGCCAAAGCACGGGCGGAGTTTTGTTGGTCGTGGATTTGGGCGAACTGGCTGACGACAGTAAAGTCGGTGATAGTATAGCTGTGAACGGGACCTGCCTGACTGTTGCTGGTCTCAATGGTAGCCTTGCAAATTTCGAGTTAAGCATCGAAACATTGGAAAAAACGACACTGGGAAGGCTGAAATCCCTGTCGGGAGTCAATGTTGAACGTGCTATCGGGGCTACCGGCCGATTCGGCGGACATTTTGTCCAGGGCCATATCGATGGTAAAGGAACTATTAAAACGGTTAAAAGAGCAGGTCAATTTGCCGATATAGGGTTTACTACTGATGCGGAGCTACTTGACCAGATGATAGTTAAAGGTTCCGTCGCCGTGGATGGGATAAGCCTGACCATAGCTGATATGACAGAAAGCAGCTTTAGTGTTGCTGTGATACCACAGACTTTGAAGAACACTACACTGGGTACGGCAAAAATCGGCGATATGGTGAATATTGAGACTGATATAATTATCAAGGGAATAAAAAAACAGTTGGAGAAGATTTTGCCGCAGAGGCAGGTGTTAACTGTGGAGAAATTAAAAAAATCGGGCTTTTGATTCGTAGTTTATGATTTATAAGACGTGTCTTGTCGTTGGACTTTTTATTTGAGATATGATATTTGAGTTATATGAACAAAATTAACGGAAATAATTCGATAACTGAGCAGCCGGTTATCGGAATAACAATGGGCGATGCTGCAGGCATTGGGCCGGAGGTTATTGTAAAGGCGCTGACTGACCCGTCTATCCGCCGGGCAGCGAAGTTTGTTATCTTTGGTATGCACGAACAACTTTGTTACGCCGCCGATAGGGCTGAAATCGAGCCTTTCTGGGGTCGGCATCAACACGAGAAAATCAGCAGAGATTATCCGTACAAAGTTGTTGTGGCTGACTACGATGAGTATTCCGTTCCGTCTTGGGTTAGAGCCCCCAGCGTAGTTGCCGGGGAGGCGTCCATAAGGTTTTGTCTCGATGCCATTGAAGCAGCTAAGGACGGCATTATAGATGCAGTAGTAACAGCGCCGATTAGTAAGACCAGTTGGAAGTTGGCCGATGCAACTTGGCCCGGCCATACAGAGATGCTTGCCCAGCGATGCAAATCCAAGCGGAAAGTGATGATGTTTGTTGCCGGGCCGTTAAAACTCGCCTTGGCCACAATTCACGAGGCGCTGTTCGAAGTGAGACATAAGTTTACAATTGGTTGTGTCTTTGAGCCGATAGATTTATTAAATACCGCATTGAAGGAATACTTTTCCTTGGAAAACCCCAAAATTGGTGTTGCAGCGTTGAATCCACACGCTGGTGAAAATGGACAATTCGGCGACGAAGAACAGCGCATCATATCGCCAGCTATTTTATTAGCACAGGAACAGGGGATAAACTGTCTGGGCCCATTCAGCGCTGACACGCTCTTTTTGCGTGCCGTCGAGGGTGAATTTGACGCTGTCGTCGCAATGTACCACGACCAGGGTATGATACCCATAAAACTGCTCGACTTCGAAAATGCAGTCAATATTACCATCGGCATACCTATAGTGAGAACCTCGCCTGCTCACGGGACAGCCTTCGATATCGCAGGTAAGAACCTCGCCAATCCAGCCGGCATGAGATCGGCCATAACCACCGCAATACAAATGGCCTTAACGAAAAAGACCTGTCATTTTGTTAAAACAGCGAACAGCTAAAAAGTGTATAGCTCAGAGTGAAGCACATAAAACCATAGCGTGAAACTTAAAGCTAAAGAGGTTATCGCTTTTAGCTTCGAGTTTTTTTGCCAATGCAGACTAAGAAGCAAATCCAGCAGTTGCTTGAATCAGCAGGCATTTTTGTAAATAAGCGCTTCGGCCAGCACTTTCTTGTTGACCTAAATCTGATGCGGTTGCTCGTGGATTCTGCAAACATTACCAGTAATGATATTGTGCTGGAGGTTGGCTGCGGAACAGGTTCCCTTACAGAGGCTCTGGATGAGCGGGCCGGCAAGGTTATCGCTGTTGAACTTGACCACACGCTTGCCGAGATCGCAAAGAGGCAACTCACAAAAGCTAAAAATATCGAGATTATCAATACGGACATCCTTGAGAACAAAAATACTATCAGTCGTACGGTCATAAAATTACTGGGGCTTGCCCGTGAAAAATACTGCGATGGCCGGGTCCTCATGGTAGCAAACCTGCCTTATAACGTCGCCTCATCTGTAATGCTGAATTTGGTTACGGGTCCTGTGTCGGCGGATGCTATGTTCGTCACAGTTCAAAAGGAAGTCGCTGACCGAATGACAGCCGTGTCCGGCAGCAGTGACTATGGTACTCTGAGCATCCTGCTGGGTGCAGCCGGTCAGGTGAAAATGATAAGGACTCTTAAACCTACGGTCTTTTGGCCCCAGCCACAGGTTGATTCAGCAATGGTCAGCTTTGTCCGCGAGCGGGTAAAATTTGGCCGAATTCAGAATATGGAACTATTCAGCGAAGTCGTGAGTCTTTTTATGGGTCATCGTCGCAAGACCCTTATGGCTTGTACAAAATTGTCTCAAGGCAAACTTGCGAAGGTTAATAACTGGTCAGAAATTTTCGAGCGATGTGCCGTTGACCCCCGCAAGCGTCCCGAACAGATATCACCGGAAGATTACATTGACATCGCAAACTTGTGCCATTCCTTATACTATAAGTCGTAAGATGGCCGAACTTTAGGGTTGTAAGAGAATCAAATTTGGGGTATAATTAGCCTTGCTGTGAATACAAAAGGCTTCAAAAAAAACAAAAATAATGGAACATAAGGCGGATTTTGCGCATTTTATAAATGAATGCTAAAATCTCTTATTGGGAGAAAGTGTGAGTGCAATTATGAGCAAAACAAATAGATTTACTCTATTAAGGGCCGGGATTTCTGATTGTCTAGGTAAACGGTTTCTAGCGGGATTTACGTTAATAGAACTACTGGTTGTTATTGCTATCATTGCGATATTGATGGCGATAATGATGCCGGCTCTGCAGCGAGTAAAAGAACAGGCACGTGAGATGACTTGCAGGTCCAACCTGCGTCAATATGGAATATCGCAGGCCATGTACTTAGACGATCACGACGACCGTTATCCATCAGCATGGGTCTCTCTTGTGGAAAATGAATACCCTGTTTCCGGATACCAGCGTTTCTGCCGATGGCATGACCCGAGATATCCGCCCGATGGTCCGTTTTGGCCCTACCTGAAGGACAACCAGGTTCACCTATGTCCCTCATTCAAAATTCTTGCCAAAAGTGAGGGGCAAGGGCATCCCAATCACGATCCTACTATACCTGTTATTCCTCAATATAGTTACAGTATGAACTCGTGGTTGGGCTCGAAGAGCGGGGACACACACGGTTGGGCCGCAACAGACTCTACAGGTCGCGGTGGGATTTATAAACGCGCCGAGATAACAAGAAGTAAAGCCGAGGTGTTTTTCTTTGCTGGTGAGAACATGTGGAGCAGGCCCGGCGGCAGAATTGTGCTCAACGACAACGCCTTGTGTCCCGATGGCCGAGATTGGTTCGGTACCTTCCACGGTACTTCGGGCTCAGAGCTTAATAGGGGCACAGTCAATGCGGTATTTGTGGATGCTCATGTCGAAGAGGTGCGTTCAGCTCTGGGTGATGATCCCAGTGATACTTCGGAAATGGAGTTCGGGCGATTCGAGAAGTTCGGCTGGCCTCATAGAGAGACATTTCGGTAAGCTGGCGCTTCGCACGGGACTGAAAGCTTGTTATTTGACAGTTTAAGATACTCAGATAATGGCAGTCTTGTGCCTGTGACTGTGGCATTCAATATTCACCGCTACCGGGAGTGATGCTATATGGCATGGCGCGGTTTCCACCAAGACAGCCAAAGCGGTAGTATCGCCGCCAAGACCCTGTGGTCCCAGCCCGAGCGCATTGATAGCTGACAGCAAATCCACCTCAAGCTTAGCGTAAAACTCATCATCGTTCCTCGTTGCCAGATTTCGCAGCAGCGCCTTCTTACTCAGTAAACAACTCAGCTCAAAATCACCCCCAATTCCTACCCCAACAACAAATGGTGGACAGGCATCAGCACCGGCTGTTCTTACAACGTCAACCACCCACTCGATTATCTCTTCTCTTTTGGCCGTGGGCCGAAACATCTTGAACCGGCTCTTGTTCTCGCAGCCGCCGCCTTTGGTCATAACGGTCAGCTTTATCTTCTCCCCCGGTACAACCGTATGATGGATAATAGCGGGTGTGTTGGCCCCGGTACTCTGTCGTTTATTTAAGGGATCGGCGACAACGCTTTTTCGCAGATGACCTTTTTGGTAACCGGCCTTAACGCCGGCATTGACAGCGTCAAACAAATTCGCCTGTTCCTCGCCGGCACCAGGCTTGAGAGCAACATCCGCACCCTGCCCGACAAAGACTACTGCAAGTCCGGTATCCTGACAGAGTGGTATTTTTTCCTCGGTCGCTATGCGTGCATTTTCGATAAGCTGATTCAATATTTTTGCCGCAGCCGGGTTGGATTCATTTTTCGCTGCTAGTTTAAGAGCGGCTAAAACATCTTCGGGCAGCTCATAGGCAGCTGCTATACACAGGGATTCGACCGTCTCAACGACCTTTTCAAAATCGATGTAACGCACGGTAAATAAGGCTAATTCCTTTACTGGCCTTGTGAGTTAAGCTCGAAAGTTTTATATGTCACATTGTCGACGTCGTCGCTGATTCTGACTGCGATTATATGCTCGCCGGCTTCTAACTCTTCAATCAAAATGGTAAAGCTCTCATCTGTGGTATCGTTAACCAGGTCATCCGGAACAGCACCTTTCCATTTGGCGTTGCTGTCAATAGTATAATCCAGCTTGCCGATAGCGCTCAATTGATCGGTTATACGCAGTCTCAGTGTAACAGCTTTGTCACCTTGCTCAATCGAGTATGCCTGTATGACCGGTCCGGTGGTATCAACTATCACGGGGTCGCTTATTCTACTACCAGTTAATTTTGTCGCGGAGCTGTTGCTTCTCTGGTCGTCCACAGTTATTCTTATTTCGTATCGACCATCTTCAACAGTTTTTCCATTCCATTCGAAGCTGTCTGTTTCGAGTTCATCTTCCAATTCAATCCAGCTTGTCCTTCCGAGTTTCTTGAAATCTATCCTGTAAATCAGGTCGTCACCATTGTCGTCTTCGGCCTTATAGCTGATTTTGAACATTCCTGTTTTGTCGGGCGCTTGGATTCGACTGACATCGACTGATTCGACTTTCGGTGCCAAGTTCGGCACGGTACTGGCAACGGCAATCTCTCTTATAAGCGGACTTTTATGGCCGTCTTCGCTTTGTAACACGAGTTTATATTGACAGAATCTGCCGAGCGGACAACTCAGTTGTACCGGCTTTGTCACTTCTGTTGGCTCGGTCCACTGCGAAAAAGTCGGGTCGTTTATATCTTTAACATTTCCACTGCGGGAAGCCGCCAAAACCCTGCACCCTTGCGGGATGTCACCTTCGATTTGCAGCTTACCCCACCTGGCTGGCTGGCCCGCATCTATAAGGTCAGAAGTGTAAGTCCCCTCGGAAGCTAAGCTGTCGCCTAACTGTATCAACTTTGCTGGATTGGCTGTACCAAGATATACAACATCAGCGGACACAGCTACTGCTGTTACCTGTGACGCCTGTTGGTCCTCATAGATAATCGTATCCTGCTCTGAGACCGGCTCTACGCTAAAGAGCTGCGCATTGTTTCCGGTCCCGACCAGCAACGTTTTGTCTTGCTGGGCCAGACAAAAGAAAACAGCATTCTCACTGAACACATCGGTCACGTAACCATCTTTAGTTATCTTGTATATGTAGCTGGCTTTGCCCGGCTTGGCTCTTTTGCGTGGCGCAGCCGGTCCTGCATCCGGTTTGTCATTGCTTCTTTCTTTGGTATTCGCAATCTGTAGCTTTTGTCCATCCTCGTCGACACTTTCCGGTTTTTGCGGGGGAGATTCGGGCCGACCCGCCATAGGCAATTGTGTGGCAAACGTCGCCTCGGCCTGGACAACATCTGCCGATGTTGCCGCTGCATACAAATCACCGGCTTCAGAGGATGAGGTTCCTGCAAATAATAGAGCGGTAATCTCCGGCTGGTCGCTGTCATATAAAACCGTTGCGATCTTGGTACGCGGGTTTATCTTATATACCAGTCCTCGGCTGTCACTTCCCGCATAAATAAAGCCGTCTTGTGCGATGGCCAGTGAAAGTATGTTCTTGTCGTGACTGTCGTAAATAAGCTGTGCTTTCTTACCAAAGGAATCAAGCCTATAAACCTTGCCTTCCGGGCCGGTACCTAAGTAAATGTTGCCTGCGCCGTCGGTGGCTATTGCGAAGATATATTTGGCATCGTTCGGCTCAAAAATGATTTCAACCTCATCTGCCTCGAACCGGCACAGTTTGCATTTGTTGCCGCTTATACCGGCTAAAAGCCTGCCGGCTACATCAGTTGCCATCGCAAATATATGTTCGTTCGACAGATACTGTGCAGTCTCGACCGTATTAACATCCTCGGTTGAATCGGGGACCAGCTCGTTTACGTCGCTTAGTTGGTTAATCTGTTGGCCGTTTACAGTTTTCTGTGATATTGTTCCTTCTTTGTTGCCCTCCAGGGCAGGGGAGCTTTCCATCTGGTAAATCTTTGTCAGTTCGCCGAGACTGTATTTGTAAATAGCGCCGTTAGGACTTGTACCGATGTAAACCGTCCCTCCACTTACGACAATACTGTTTATTGACCATACGTCTTCGAATTCTGCAACAAGGACCTCGGCTGCACGTCCGAGCTGAATCGTACCTCGTGAGCCAATGACAACATTCTCAATCTGGCCCTTCAATAAATCCGAACTGTCCGTCTGCCGGGTAACTTTACTACTAACCGCCCAGCCCGGACAAACGAAAGTAACAACCAACACCAAAGTTATAATTA
>CAYSLN010000041.1:0-14282 GCA_964431825.1 uncultured Pirellulales bacterium
TGCCTTTGTTTTATCCGACGAAAACTGTTTCCATAAATAAACTGGAGCCCACTATGTGGGCTGTAAGGTCGATTGTAGATGCGAAAACCGGTGAGATTATCGTAGAAGCTGGTACCCAAATCAGTGATAAGATCTCGCTGATACGGCAGAGTAAGATCAAAAAAGTTGAAGTTATCGACGTAGTCCGAGACAGCATCATTTTGAACACCCTTGCTGAAGATGACTGCCAAAGCCACGAACAGGCGTTGTTAAAGTTTTATGTGAAATTAAGACCTGGTAATCCCGCCAATCAGGAGAAGGCAGGGGCCTTCTTTGCGGAGAAGTTCTTTGATTCCAACCGCTATCGTCTGGGCAAGGTTGGCAGATTTAGATTGAATCGTAAATTCGCTCAGAACATAGGCGAAGACGAGATGACACTTCGGCCCGAAGATTTTCTTAATACGATGAAATATATCATGGCTTTGCGCAATAATGAGGGTGAGATCGACGATATTGACCATCTTGGCAACAGGAAGTTACGGACAATAGATGAACTTGCCGCTGATGAAGTAAGGAAAGGTCTGCTGAAACTACGAAAGATCGTTCAGGAAAGAATGACTATCAAGAGAGATTCTGAGGAACCACTACGTATTGCAGACTTGGTTAATTCCAAAAGCGTAGCCAGCAGTATTAACTATTTCTTTGGCCGGGGCGAGTTGAGCCAGGTTGTTGACCAGACGAATGCTTTGAGCCAATTGACTCACGAAAGGCGTCTGTCGGCTCTGGGCCCAGGTGGTTTGAACAGAAGGCGAGCAGGTTTTGAAGTTCGCGATGTACATATCAGCCATTACGGCAGAATCTGTCCGATCGAAACTCCGGAAGGAACAAATATCGGCCTGATATCTTCTTTGGCAATATTTGCGACAGTTGATGAATATGGATTTCTGCTCACACCGTATCGCGAAGTCAAGAATGGAAAAGCCGCCGATGAGGTCCATTATTTGCGCGCTGATGAAGACATGAAGGCAGTTATTGGCGCCCCAAACACTTTCGATCCAGAGACAAATCAAATCCAAAAAGGTCTTGTCCTTGCCATGAAGAACGGTGAACTGGCACAGGTAGTCAGTGAGGAAGTGAACTACGTTGATGTTTCCACCAAGCAAATTGTCGGTGTTTCTGCTTCACTTATTCCTTTCCTGGAGCATGATGATGCAAACCGGGCTTTGATGGGTTCGAATATGCAGCGACAGGCGGTTCCGTTGCTAAAGACCGAACCACCACTGGTCGGTACCGGGATGGAGCAAGTAGTTGGCCAAAACTCAAGTATGGTCGAAAGGGCCGAAAACAGCGGGGTTATTACTGCAGTGGACGCTACTAAAATTGTTATTAACCATACTGATGAATATAAACTTGCAAAGTTCATCGGATTGAATGAAAGAACCTGCCTGAATCAAAAGCCAATAGTTCAGCTTGGTGAAAGAGTTAAGGCAGGTCAAATCATAGCAGATGGGGGCGGAACCTCTAATGGTGTTCTGGCTCTTGGTAAAAATGTCCTCGTCGGATTTGTCTCTTTTGATGGATTTAATTTCGAGGATGCGATTATAGTTAGCGAAAAACTATGCAAGGATGGTAGCTTTACGAGTATTCATATCGACGAGTTTACAGCGGAGGTGAGGGAAACCAGACTTGGAAAGGAAGAATTTACACGTGATATTCCAAATGTCAGCGAGAAGGCTCTTCGTAACCTTGATGAGAACGGAATAGTCTGCGAAGGGACAAGGGTCTGCCAGGGTGATATTTTGGTGGGCAAAGTGGTACCCAAGAGCAAGACCGAGTTGACGCCTGAGGAAAAACTGCTGCACGCAATATTTGGCAGAGCAGGTGAAGATGTCAAAAATGACTCACTCGAACTGCCGACTGGATATGAGGGAGTGGTAATAAAAACAGAACGATTCACTAGGCGTGGTGCCGGTTCCGAAGAGCAGAAAAAGGCACTTGCGGTTGAAATAAGAGATTATAAGAAGCAGATGAGGGCCAAGGAATGTGCGGTATTCAGGCAGATGGTCGAATCTATCCATAAAAAGTTCGATGTTAATATTGTCGATTCATCCACACGTCAAAAGGTTGCTGCCAGTAGTGATGATGAAGTTGTTTATGAACAGATAGAAAACTTTAATATCAAGTGGGTCAAACCTGCCTCACTCCGGGACAATGTGCAGAAAATCGTCGACAGGTTCTGGACCAAGATTACTGAGATTCAGGAAGAAAAAAACCACAGGATTGAGAGACTGAAACATGGCGATGAGCTACCCAGCGGTGTCCTTCAGATGGCAAAGATTTACGTTGCGGTTAAGAGAACATTGTCGATTGGTGACAAAATGGCTGGCCGCCATGGCAACAAGGGTGTGATCGCCAAGATTATGCCTGAGGAGGACATGCCGTTTCTTGATGACGGCACGAGTCTCGATATACTCCTGAATCCTCTCGGTGTTCCGAGCAGAATGAATGTGGGACAGATTCTCGAGACGCATCTTGGATGGGTGGCAAAAGTATTGGGCTTTAATGCTGTTACTCCTGTCTTCGATGGTGCTACTGAAGAGGATATCGAGGAGCTTAATTATGAAGCAAACGAGCTTATGAGGCGGCGTGCAGATGAACTCCAGGAACGAGGGGAGGCGCTGCCAGAGGATGAATTTTTCGTAAATATCCCAAAAACACTGAAGACTCAGTTATACGACGGCAGGACAGGAGAAGCATTCGATCAAAAGGCAACCATTGGATACATCTACATGATGAAACTTCATCATCTTGTTGATGACAAGATCCACGCGAGGGCAACCGGACCATATAGTCTAATCACGCAGCAGCCATTGGGTGGGAAGGCCAGGACTGGTGGACAAAGGTTCGGAGAAATGGAAGTCTGGGCGCTCGAAGGATACGGAGCTGCTTATACACTTCAAGAAATGCTCACCGTTAAAAGCGATGATGTCGAGGGACGTACTAAGATATACGAAGCTATGGTAAAAGGACAAAACAGTCTTGAAGCCGGCACTCCGTTGTCTTTTGATGTTTTATGTAATGAAATAAGAGGCTTGGGATTGAATATCCAGCTTGAAAAGAAACGGCTTGGAAGCCCTGCTCTATAAAACTAATTGGCGAATTCGATTGTAAGAGGGGCCTTAAATGATAGGAAATATATACGATCGCATTAACGACTATGGTTCAGTCAAAATCTCACTGGCCAGCCCTAATGATATAAGGAGTTGGTCTTTTGGTGAAGTACGCAAGCCTGAAACGATTAACTACCGTACTTATCGTCCGGAGAAGGACGGTTTGTTTTGTGAGAGAATCTTCGGGCCTGAACGCGACTGGGAGTGCGCTTGTGGAAAATACAAGGGGACAAAGTTCAAAGGCATAATTTGCGATCGCTGTGGCGTAAAGGTGACCCATAGTCGAGTGCGACGAAAGAGAATGGGACATATCAATCTTGCAGCACCAGTAGTGCATATATGGTTTTTTAAGGCGATACCAAATCGGCTTGGTAACATTTTGGCGATGAAGGCATCGAGCCTGGAGAAGATAATTTATTTCCAGGATTATGTTGTTACTGACCCGGGTCAGAGTCCATTGGAGCTGGGTCAACTACTCAGCGAAGGGGAATTCCGTGAGGCGGCGGAGAAATACGGCAGTTCATTTAAGGCTGCAATGGGTGCCGGAGCTATTAGGGTGCTATTGGAAAATCTTGACCTGGAGGCTATCAGTGCGCAGCTGAGGCAGGCTATAACCAAAACCAACAGCAAGCAGAAGATCAAAGATCTCACGAAGCGTTTGAAAACAATTAACGAAGTTAAAAACAGCAGTAACAAGCCGGAGTGGATGGTGCTCGAGAGTATTCCGGTTATCCCGCCGGATTTGCGACCTTTGGTCTTACTTGAAAGAGACAATTTTGCAACCAGTGATTTGAATGACCTTTACAGGCGGATTATAAATCGAAACAACCGATTAAAAAAGCTCATGGATCTTAATGCGCCAGAAGTGATTATCCGAAATGAAAAGCGAATGTTGCAACAGGCTGTCGATTCGCTGCTCGATAACAGCCGGTGCAGAAGACCGGTTCTGGGCAGTAATAATCGGCCGTTGAAGTCACTAACCGATATGATTAAGGGAAAGCAGGGCAGATTCCGTGAGAACCTGCTTGGAAAACGCGTAGATTACTCCGCTCGGTCTGTCATAGTTGTTGGACCAAATCTGAAACTATATCAATGTGGATTGCCCAAAAAGATAGCCCTCGAATTGTATCAGCCCTTCATTATTCGCAAACTGAAACAACATGGACTTTCTGATACCATTAAAAGCGCCAAGAGAATGATTGAGCGACGCGATGAAGTGATATGGGATATCCTTGAAGAGGCTATTTATGAGCATCCGGTGCTTCTAAACCGGGCCCCCACGTTGCATCGGATGGGTATTCAGGCTTTTGAGCCAATCCTTGTAGAAGGCAACGCCATTATGCTGCACCCATTAGTGTGCAAGGGCTTCAATGCCGATTTTGACGGCGACCAGATGGCAGTGCATTTGCCGTTGAGTATTGAAGCCCAGGCTGAGACCCATGTCTTAATGATGACCACCAGCAATATTTTTTCGCCGGCCAACGGTTCTCCAATGGTTGGACCGTCTCAGGATATGGTGATGGGTAACTATTATCTAACAACCGCAATCGATGAGCTCCAATCACCGGGTGGGAGTTCTCAATCGAAAATCGAGGGTCGACAATTACCGACTTTTCGAGATATTTTCGAAGCAATCATGGCTTTCGAAGTGCAAAAAATTGGTTTACACGACAAGATTAAGGTAAGAATTGATCATACAAAGGTCGTTGGCGGTTTTTCTTTGGGAGGCGAGCGAAGCAAAGAGGAAGTACCCGGTGATAGTGGAAAAGATGCCTTGCGTGGGCTATCTAAGCCTGCGAAGAAGAAGTTAATCGAGACGACGGTTGGCAGGTGTATATTCAACGACATTCTGCCTGAAGGGATGCCGTTTTACGAGATGACGATGTCTCAGAGGCAGTTAAGCCGGGTAATTAGTGATTGTTTCGAATTTGCCGGCAGGGCGGAGACAGTGGAGCTGCTCGACAGAATAAAGACTTTGGGTTTCAAATATGCCACCCTTGCAGGATTGAGCTTTGGCCTTACTGACTTGAAAATACCAGCGAAGAAAGCGGAGATTATAAGTGAGACGGAAGGAAAGGTTGGCAAAATCCAGAAGAATTACAACGAAGGTGTCTTGACTGAGCGTGAAAGATATAATCAGGTTATTGATGCTTGGACGAATGCCCGCGTGGCAGTTACCAACGAAATGATGCGTAGCCTCAAAGAAGATACTAAAGAGGATGGCACGCCGTACCTGAATCCCATATATCTTATGAGCGATTCCGGTGCAAGGGGAAGTGTCGACCAGATTCAGCAGCTTGCAGGTATGCGGGCGTTGATGGCTAAACCCAGCGGTGAAATTATCGAAACACCCATTAAATCAAACTTCCGTGAAGGATTAACCGTTCTTGAGTATTTCAGCTCTACACACGGAGCACGCAAGGGACTGGCTGATACCGCATTAAAAACAGCTAATTCCGGTTATCTTACACGCAAACTTGTGGATGCGGCCCAAAATGTAATTGTCATTGAGCGAGATTGCCAGACTTTGCAGGGTATTACCAAGAGCACTATCAGCAGAGGTGAGCAGATTGATGTGCCGTTTTCCCAACTTATTATTGGTAGAACCGCCAGAGATAATATCCGTAATCCGATTACTGATGAAATGATTGTTCATGAGAACGAAATCATAACCCCGGAAGCAGCAGCGAAGATTGAAGCTTTAGGCCTTGACGCAATTAGAGTAAGAAGCTCCTTGACCTGCGACAGCCCGTTTGGAATTTGTGCCAAGTGTTACGGCTGGGATATGAGTACTGCCCGTTTAGTCGAAGAAGGTTCAGCAGTTGGGATTATTGGTGCGCAGTCAATCGGTGAACCGGGTACACAGCTGACGCTGCGTACATTCCATACAGGAGGTGTTGCTTCCAGAGCTATTCTTGACCGTGAACAGGAAGCCACATACGCAGGGAAGGTTCAGTACCGCGACTTAAATGCGGTTTCGTTGACACATGGTGATGGTACAACTGTGATAATAGCACTTAAGCGCAACGGTGAAATAACTATTATTGATGCAAAGGATCGTGAGCTGGACAGGTTCAAGGTGCCGTATGGGGGCACTATTTTGGTTAAGGACGGTCAGAAGGTTAAAGCCGGTCTGGTTTTATTCAAATGGGACCCGCACCGTACACCGATCTTGGCTGAGGTTCCTGGTCTTATACGGTTTGTGGACGTCGTGGAGGGCGAGACCGTTCAGACGGAAGAATTGAAAATTAAGGATTCAGGGGGGCGCGCCGCTTCAAGGGAAACCAGGATTGTGGAGAGACCTGTTGTAATCGAACACAAGGGTGATAAGCACCCTCAGATTATCATAGAAGACAGCAACGGGAAGATCCTCGACGTTCACTATTTGCCTGCGGGAGCCAGGATTGAGGTTGACCAGGGCCAGCAGGTTCAGGCAGGACAATTGCTTGCTCATCAACCCAGAGCTACGAGTGGAACACAAGACATCACAGGTGGACTGCCCAGAGTTACGGAGGTATTTGAGGCTCGCAAACCCAAAGACCCTGCTGCGATGGCTGAGATATCCGGCCGTGTCGAGCTCAGGAGTGATAAACGTAAGGGGAAAATGACGATTATAATTCGCAGCGAAAGTGGTATGGAAAAGGAACACCATGTCCCCCGCGACAGACACCTCAATGTTCACACCGGTGATATGGTAGAAGCTGGAGATGCATTGACGGGCGGCCCATTAGTACCACACGATATTTTAGCGATTAAGGGTGAAGAGGCGTTGCAGAGATATTTGATTGCAGAAATTCAAAACGTTTACCGTTCACAAAATGTCAATATCAATGATAAACACATTGAGATTATCATCTCTCAGATGATGCACAAGGTTGAAATTGAATCTGTTGGTGACAGTCCATTTTTGCCGGGTGAGGTTGTCGACAAATTCGTATTCCGAAAAGAAAATGAAAGGTTGACTAATAGTGTCAAGATCACGAACGTCGCAGATGCAGGCTTAATTCTCGATTCTCGAGACTCGACAATCGAAGAGGGACAAATTATTGATAAAAAAGAACTTGCTCGCATCAATGAGAAAGTCCAGTCTGTTGGTGGTCACAAAGCTACTGCCAGAAAACCCAAACCTGCAACTGCTAGGACTTTGCTTTTAGGGATAACCAAAGCATCGCTGTGGTCGGAGAGTTTTATCGCGGCAGCCAGCTTCCAGGAAACGACTAAGGTCTTGACGGAGGCGTCTTTGGCTGGTAGAGTAGATAATCTTTACGGTTTGAAGGAAAATGTGATACTTGGTCATCTTATACCGGCTGGCACTGCTTTCAAGCCACATCTGGAGATTAAGGTTAAGCACCTTGTGGAAGCTCCGCTGCCGAAAGAATTTGAGGAAGTCAGGGAAGCCAAAGATGCCGAAGCAAAAGCTGAATCGAAAGTCAAGGAAGCCCTGGGAATCAGTTGATAATATCAGAAGACAGAAGAAGAGATACAAATTATGCCTACTATGAACCAGTTAGTAAGACGGCCAAGAGCAAAATCGAAGGGCCGAAAACGTGTGTCTGATATCAGTGGTTCGCCACAAAAGAGAGGTGTATGCCTGATAGTGAGGACTCAGACGCCAAAGAAGCCGAATTCTGCTTTGCGAAAGGTTGCCCGTGTTAGATTGACCAATGGCAAAGAAGTTACAGCTTACATACCAGGCGTTGATCACAACCTGCAGGAGCACAGCACGGTTATTATCCGCGGAGGCCGGGTCAGGGATTTGCCGGGCGTTCGATATCACATTGTGCGTGGGGTACTTGACTGTGCCGGCGTGGCTAATCGCAAACAGGGTAGAAGTAAATATGGTGCAAAAAAATCATGACCCGTGACCTAGATTCAGTGATTCGGTGGACGGATTGTGAGCGACGAGGAACGAAATAATGGCTAAAAAATTTACTGCTTCAAGTCAACAATTAAAGCCGGATCCGGTGTATAACAGCAAGTTGGTTTCGAAGTTTATCAACTGTATGATGACCGGCGGCAAGAAGAGCGTGGCACAACGTGTTTTCTGTGATTCTATGGCTATTATTCGGGGATCAGATCTCGTAGCTCGTGAATCGAGCGACGAATCACAAAAGGCCAGTTCCGAGCTGGATGTGTTCGAAACAGCAGTCAACAATGTAAAACCATTGCTTGAAGTGCGCAGCAAACGCATTGGTGGAGCCAGCTATCAGGTGCCTATGCAGGTTGGTTCCAAACGCCAGCAATCATTGGCATTCCGTTGGATTTTACAATCGGCCAGGTCAAAGAAGGGAAAACCCATGTGCCAACGGTTGGCTTCTGAATTGATGGATGCCTATAATAAACAGGGTGGGGCAATGACCACTCGTGAAAATGTTCATAGAATGGCTGAGGCTAATAAGGCGTTTGCCCACTTTGGCTGGTAATTTTATAGCAGATAAGCAGATAGCGGATAGCGTATGAATTTTCCTATCCGCTATTTTTATTATACACTGCATGCTCAACGCTAATGGATAAGATACGCAATATCGGGATTATGGCTCATATCGACGCCGGTAAAACAACAATAACCGAGCGCATTCTTTTCTATACGGGTAAGACTTATAAAATGGGAGAAGTCCATAATGGCACAGCGGTTATGGACTTTATGGAGGAAGAGCAGGAGAGAGGCATTACCATCACTTCGGCTGCGACGAAATGTCCTTGGAAAGGTCTTGAAATCAATCTTATCGACACACCGGGCCACATTGACTTTACTGCTGAAGTTGAAAGGTCATTGCGTGTTCTCGATGGTGCAGTAGCGGTATTTGACGGTAGCGAAGGAGTGCAGGCCCAGAGCGAAACCGTATGGAAACAGGGACAAAAATATGAGTTGCCATGCCTTTGTTTTGTGAACAAAATGGATAAGACCGGTGCCGACTTCCAGATGTCAGTTGATAGCATCGGAGACAAACTTCTTGCCAATCCGATTCTGCTTCAGATTCCGATTGGTGCTGAAGAGTCCTTTGCCGGGATAATAGACCTTATAAAGATGCGGGCGGTTTTCTACAAGGCTGAGCGGATGGGAGCCGCTTTCGAAGAAACTGAAATTCCTGCTGAATTGCAACAGTCTGCAAAGCAACAAAGAAACCGAATGCTTGAACTTGCTGCCGAGTATGATGAGGAGTTGATGGATAATTTCGTCCACGATAATCCAGTCACTGTTGAAATGATAAATAGAGCGATACGAAATGGAACTTTGAGTAACAAGCTTAATCCGGTATTTGTCGGCTCAGCTTTGAAATACATCGGAGTGCAGAGACTGCTTGACGGCGTTGTGGCGTATTTACCTTCTCCATTGGAGAAACCTGTTCTAACCGGTCATAAACCTGCTGAGAAAGACAAAAATATATCTGTCAAATGTGACCCCAATGGGAGCCTTGTAGCGCTCGCGTTTAAGATAACAAGTGATATGCACGGCGATTTGAGCTTTCTGAGAATTTATCAAGGTACTTTGAAGTCAGGCAGCAGAGTCTTGAATGCAAATAGTAACAAGAAGGAAAATATTACCAGAATTTTCGAGATGCACGCCAACGAGCGAAAAATTTTGGATTCAGCCAGTGCTGGCGATATCGTTGCAGTAGTGGGTTTGAAACAAACTCTTACAGGTGATACGATTTGCAACCCTAAGAATCCCATACAATTACCCAGCATTACATTCCCCCATACGGTTATAAATATGTCGATAGAACCCAGAACTGCTGCTGAGAAGGCAAAATTAGTGGATGCGCTGGCCACTTTAAAGCGTGAAGACCCGACTTTTGAGTGTAGAATAGATAGCGAAACAGGCCAGACAGTCATCAGTGGAATGGGAGAACTACACCTGGAAATACTTCAGCATAAACTGGTTAAAGAAAAGAAAATCAATGTTAGGATAAGTAAACCAAGGGTGGCTTACAAGGAAACTATTACAAAACCGGCACAGGCAGAAGGTAAGTTTATACGGCAAACAGGCGGTCGTGGACAATATGGTCATGTTGTTTTGATGGTTGAGCCCTTGTTAAGAGAGGGTGAACATTGGAGCTCCGATGTGGAATTTCAGTCTAAAGCTGCTTCTGATACAGTGCCGAGGGAGTATGTGCCTTCTGTAGAAAGGGGGGCAAGAGAAGCCATGGGCAGTGGTGTGTTGGCTGGCTATCCTGTTGCTGGAGTTAAAGTTACGTTAATTGATGGTTCATTCCATTCGGTGGATTCTTCAGATGTAGCGTTCGAACAGGCTGCCGCGATTGCAGTAGAAAGGGCGCTCAAAGAAGCAGGATCTGTCCTGCTTGAGCCGGTCATGCGACTTCAAGCAGTAGTTCCCGAGTCTGCTTTTGGGGCGGTTCAAGCCAATTTACTTGGGAAAAGGGGTTTGATTACAGATTGTCGGATCCATGGAAAAATGCGGGTAATTGATGCAAAAGTGCCTCTGGTAGAAATGTTTGGGTATTCCAGCGACATCAGGAGCCTCACAGCTGGACGGGGGACCTTCACTATGGAGCCTCTGACCTACGAAAAGATCCCGGAGCAGATTGCCCAACAAATTACCCTATAAAAATAGTATTTTTTTTGCCCTTCTGTAAAGATTTTTGTCGACATTTTGTTGACAAAAACCTTTTTTTGTAATATTTTGGAGTTTTTTCATTTATAGCAAGTGTTGCCAGGGAGTTGCCTTGCGGGCAATTTAAGCTGTGGCATATCTGTATCCCAGCTGTCGATGGTGTTTTATTGAGTACTCTGTTGGGCTTCAGGGGTGCACTAGAGCCTTATAAATGGCTTTTTTGGGGTTGTAAAGTGGCCCCAACCAGAACTCTTAAGGAAGGCGAATTTGATTATTGAATAGCCAAATCAAAGTCAATAATCAAAGGAAAGGCCTCTCCTGCCTGAATTAAACAAGACAGGTTTAACGAGTAGTAGGAAAAGTATATACTAAAAGAATTTTTTATTTTTTGATTTTTAATTATAAGTTGATATACTTCAAGCTCTTATAAGTTCAAGATGTGAGCTTAAAATAAAGTAGTGCCCTATGACCTACTTAGATGGGATATTACTGTCCTCGTAAAAGTAGTTGGCGCAGAGGGAAATTATGGCTGCTGAAAGTGAAAAAATAAGAATAAGGATGGAGGCCTACGATCACAGGACTCTAGATGCGTCTGCTAAGGAGATAGTAGAGCATGCTCGAAAGACCAATGCTCGGGTTAGTGGTCCGGTGCCTTTGCCCACGCGAATTGAAAGATATACTGTTTTGCGAAGTCCGCATATTGATAAAAAATCGCGTGAACAGTTTGAATTGAGAACTCATAAGCGGCTGATAGATATTCACGAGGCCAACGCCAGAACTGCTGAAGTCTTGAACCGTTTGGTGGTACCGGCCGGTGTCTTCGTGAAGATAAAGGCATGACCGGGATGCTGGTTGATACGCGATAAGTGGTAAGAATATGGCAATGTTATTGGGAAAAAAAGTTGGGATGACTCGGCTCTATGATGAATCGGGTAGTTTAGTGCCGGTTACGGTTATACAGGCTGGTCCTTGTGCTGTTATCCAGATCAAGACAGCCGAGACAGACGGTTACAACTCTATTCAGTTGGGGTATGATGATGTAAAGCCATCACGCAGAAAGAAGCCGCAAGTTGGACATACTAAAAAAGCCAATGTAAGTCCCAAGAAATTTGTCAGGGAGATGCGACTGCCCGACGATGCTGAACCAGAGTACAAAGCTGGAGATTCTATTACAGTCTCGGTCTTTGCGGAAAGTAAATTCGTTGATGTTGTAGGTGACAGTAAAGGCAAAGGCTTTGCTGGTGTTATGAAGCGATATGGATTTGGTGGTTTCCCCGCTTCTCACGGCACGGAACGAAAACACAGAGCACCCGGTTCTATATCAAGTTTCGCCAGCAATGCCGGCCATGGCGGGAGCCCCAAAAAAGGGAAGAAAATGCCCGGACACATGGGTAACAGGCGTGTTACAATAAAAAACCATAGCCTTGTGGCAATAGACGAGGAGAAAAATTTGTTGGTTGTCAAAGGTTCTGTACCAGGCTACCCTGGTAGCTATTGTATCATCCAAAGTGCTAAAAAGACATGAGTGATTCGAGAATGGAAGTTTTAAAATGATTGAATTGGCTGTTTACAATTCAGATGGTAAGGAAGTTAACAGCCTAAAGTTCGATGAGTCGGCTTTGGGTGGCTCGGTCAGATACCCGCTCCTTAAGCAGGCGATTGTTACGTATCATGCTAACAGACGTGTGGGAACAGCCGCAACCAAGGGAAGAAGTATGGTAACCGGTTCCGGTAAAAAACTCTTCAGACAAAAAGGTACGGGATTTGCCAGGGCTGGTAATCGCAGAACCGGCAAGCGTGTTGGTGGTGGAGTTACCTTTGCTAAAGTTGCCCGAGATTTCAGCAAACGTATGCCTAAAAAGCAAAGAAGATTGGCCAGAGATTCGGCAGTCCTGGTAAAGCTTTTGAGTAACAATGTTATGGTTGTTGACGGACTAAACTTTCAGAGGCCGCGAACAAATGACTTTGCGACTATTCTGAGAAATTTAAAGATTGAACGCGGTTGTCTTGTGGCGATTAACTCCATAGACGCGAATCTTTATAAATCAGCCAAAAACATTCCAGGAGTAGCTGTTGTGCCTGTGGCTGAACTGAACGCTGCTGAGATATGCAGACACCGAAAAATACTGTTCACTAAAGAGGCGCTTTTGTCTTTTTTGGACAGAGACCAACAGGAAGCTAAGACGGAGAAAAAAGAGAAGAGAAGTTCTGTCGCTTCTGCATGAGTTGCGGAAGGGGCTAAACGAAATACGATGTACGAATTATGAGAACTGATGATTATAATACAATAATTAGGCCTTTGATTACAGAACAGGGCATGCACTTTGCGAATGCAAAAGGTGCGTATTCCTTTGAGGTGAATAAAAAGGCTAATAAGATCCAGATTAAGAGTGCCGTAGAAAAGATATACAACGTCAAAGTACAAAAGGTAAGGACGGCCAACCGAAGAGGTAAACATCGCCGCAGAGGCAGATCTGTAGGCGTTACACCAAGTTGGAAGAAAGCTGTCGTATTTCTGGAGCCCGATTTCCATATAGATTTGTTCTAATAGAGTTATGTGTTATGAGTTCGTGGTTTATGGGTGAGAAGCTGTGAACTCCAAATTATTAAATAAGAGTTGTTATGGGTATTCGAGTTTATAAACCAACAAGTGCCGGACGAAGAAATAGTTCGGTCAATGATTATGCTGAGCTGACGACTGACAAGCCGGAGAAGTCACTTTGTAAGCGGATTAAGAAGAACGGCGGAAGAAATCACCATGGTGTTACTACTGTGCGGTTCAGAGGCGGTGGTGCAAGAAGGATTTATCGCATCATTGATTTCAAAAGAAATAAAGACGGTGTCCACGCGAAAGTAGCCACGATTGAATACGACCCTAACAGAAATTGCTTTATATCCCTGCTGCACTACGCAGATGGCGAGAAAAGATATATATTATCACCATTGGGTATACGGGTCGGAGACCGTGTGGAAAGTGGTACCTCTTGTGAGCCTAAGATTGGTAATGCAATGCCACTGGAGGCTATTCCTGCCAGCTTTGAGGTTCATAATATTGAAATGAATACCGGCCAGGGTGGAAAGCTGGTTAGAGGGGCTGGCAACGCTGCGAGAATCGTGGCAAAAGAAGGTAATTGGGTCACCATCAGTTTACCGAGCGGTGAGATGAGGATGGTACGTAAGGAGTGCCGGGCTACGATTGGCCGACTTAGTAACCCCGAGTATCAAAATATCAGGATTGGTAAAGCAGGACGAAAGCGGCATATGGGCCGCAGGCCACACGTAAGAGGCAAGGCAATGAATCCCGTTGCTCACCCAATGGGTGGTGGAGAGGGCAGGTCAAACGGTGGACGGCATCCCTGTTCACCCACGGGTGTGCTGGCAAAAGGTGGAAAGACAAGGAATCCCAGGAAGACCAGTAATAATAGAATAATCAGGAGACGCAAAAGTAAAAGGTAAGGATAAATGACTTTGTAGGAGCGTCAGGTATTTCGTACTTATCGAGCTGGAACCTAAGCTCAAGAAATACGGGACTCAGTATGAGATATAAATATGGGAAG
>CAYSLN010000042.1:0-7795 GCA_964431825.1 uncultured Pirellulales bacterium
GCACAAAGAAAAAACTGAAAACCCAGAAATATTGGAGGAAGTAAAATGAAAAAGTTAGCATTTATTCTTATGTTAGTGGTGAGAGTAGCACTCTTTACCTCCGTTGCTCAGGCAGGTTTTGTGAATCCTGATGAAAATCCCGGTGCGGCACCTTTTTCGCTCGAATTCACCGACACTCAAAACCAATACGAGTGGGACTTCGACTATGATCCTTCAGCACCGACATTGTCCATGGAGGAACTTATTTATGACGTTAGTCCAGACCCGATTATAATCAGCGGTGAAACCGATGAGGACCCGACATTCACCATTGTTAAAACCATCACAAACACCAGTTGCATCGAGTGGACCAGTTACATATTGACACTAACCGGCGACGGTGGCGCTACTTTTGTTGAGGGAAGTGCCGGTGCCGGAGGAGGCAAGCTCCAGACAGTAGAGCATGTTGACTCCCAAACTATCGTATTTTCCGGATTAGACACAGTTTCGATCGGTCAATTACTTAGCCTTCAGTTCGATATCAACGTGCCGACTTGCGGCCCGTTCGACTTTACATTGACGCAGTCTGCTGTTCCAGAACCGGCAACGATAGCACTGCTTAGCCTCGGCAGCCTGGCGATGTTCCGCAGGCGCCAAGCATAACAGAGACATAAACGCCCCCCTTACTTGTAGAAACGGGCTATAGGGTTGCTCCTATAGCCCGTTTTCTTTTTATGAACTGACTAACACTGCGCTAATTTTACCACGAGTGCGAGTGACTGAGAACCAGCAAGCAAAACATGTAATATGCAAAAGTGGATGTAAAAAAAGGGAGACAGTAACCCCCCATTGTATTTTGATTTAGCCGGGCAACCTGTCTCCCCTCGAAAGGAAGGAGCATTATGAGTAGGTGTTCAAAAACACAAACTGTTTGTTTAAATAACCCCTTTGTATAAAGTATAAGTCATTTATCTCGAGTAGCCAAATGATTAAGAGGAAATTTCTGTTTTTTTGTGAGTTGCATGCTAAATAGTTAACAGCTATAATCGATTTTCTCACCAGAAAGTGTCAGAAACAGATGAAGAAAATATCAACTATCGTTATTTTATTACTAACAGCTGCAGCTGCCATGTGGGGACCTGTTATATGCCCAACTGCGTGTGTGCACGGGAAAGGACAAATTATGAATGGAGAAACCAAAGCTAAAGCTAATTCAAGACCCGGCGTCAGTGACCTTACTATTAAAGTTGTTTATGACAACAATACATACACTGACGGGATGAAAACCGACTGGGGATTTTCCTGCTTAATAACCGGCACCGAGAAAACCATTCTCTTCGATACCGGTGGGGACGGTCTGTTGTTGCTCGATAACATGAAAAAACTGGCGATAGATCCTAATAGCATAGATGTGGTGGTTCTCTCTCATATTCACAGCGACCATACCGGCGGGCTGGACGGCATTCTTGAAAAAAACCCTAGGACAGATGTATATCTGCCAAAATCCTTTCCAGAAAAATTTAAAGAAAACATACAAAAATACGGAGCAGAAACAGTTGAGGTCGAGCAGCCTTTGAATATTTGTGAGAATGTTTATTCGGCCGGTCAGCTTGGAAAATTAATAAAAGAACAGTCCCTGATTATCCGAACAAGTTCGGGCCTGATAGTAATAACTGGCTGTGCGCATCCGGGGATTGTAAAAATTGTAAAAACGGTTAAAGATTTAATGAAAGAGGACATTCTTTTGGTAATGGGCGGATTCCATCTGGAATGGGCAACCAAAGGTAGAATTGAGAAAATCATTTCGAGTCTCAGGGAATGCAAAGTACAATATGTAGCTCCCTGTCACTGCACAGGCGATAAGGCAAGAACTCTGTTCGAAGAGCATTTCGACGAAAATTATATAAACGTCGGCACAGGAAGGACAATAACAATGGCCGATTTTAGGTGATTTTGGTATGACAGAACAAGACCATAATAACCTATCGGCAGGGGAGGCTGAAAAAGCTAAGCAGGTGGATGATGACTTTATTCCGGACGACGCTCTCCCGCTTTGCCCCAACTGCCTTAAAGCCTGTCACCCTCTACAAAACTACTGTGATGTCTGTGATTCAAACGAAGTTATTAATCCCCTGGCATCCTATATGCCATTCGTGCGCATTCGCTTCAACATTGGTATGGTCGCCAAAACGTGGCAAAAAATGTTGTATGACCAAAAGGCTTCGATAACGTTTAGATTAGCCTGTCTGATTATGGTTATTTTGTGGTTTGTCCTTGGATTAGTATGTTAAGGCCTCTTTTAGCTACCGGCTACAGTTAGCTCATTCTAACCATCACAGGTTATCATTTCCAAGCTCTAAGAAAGTTTAACTAACGTGTTCCGGAACAGGTCTGTGTAAGTTCAGACCGACACAATCAGATGGATTTTGCTGCGTCGCGGTCGATGAGCCAGGTTACCTTATCAAGGACAAGCCAAAGAACGTGAATGGGAAACCGGACTTCATCCGGCTCGCTGGTCAAAACCTCCTTTAAAATATCGGCCTTTTCTTCACCACTAACCAACACTGCCAGCGCAGAAGCGGCACGCAGAACCGGATGTGTCAGAGTTATCCTGCTGAGCTTGTCGTCAAAAACGTAAACGACAGATGCCAGATTTTCAGTATCATAGGGGGCGTAAGAATTGGGAAACAATGAGCCCGTATGTCCTTCGACTCCCATGCCGAGCACAATCAAATCGAATTCAGGTACATCGTTTCCTTTCAAGCCAAAAACCTTCCGAATGGTTTGCTCATAACAGCAAGACGCAACCCTAATGTCGCTGTGCTCGGTCGGAATCCTATGGATGTTTTCTTTGGGAATGTCAACTTTGCCCAAGAAGGTATCGGCAGCCAGTTTGTAATTACTGTTTTGTGAATCGGGCAGGACGTACCGCTCGTCGACCCAGAACAACTGTATTTTATTCCAAGGCAGGGATTTTGCTTTGCGCACTTCGCCAAGCAGTTCAAAAAAACGTTTAGGTGTATGCCCCCCGGATATGGCAACATAAAAGACATCTTTTGCCTTTATCGCTTTTTGCGCCTCACCAACGAAAAACTCAACGCTTCTCCTGGCAAGGGCCTCAGCATCGGAAGCGATTTCAATATTCGGTTTATATTTTGCAGTAGCTTTCACAATCCCACCGACTTTGTATGTCGAAGAAAACTTATCTGCAACTAATACGCCTGGGCAGAAACCTTCTCATCTCCCCCAAGCCTACTCTAATCTCGCTGATGAAATACATTTAGCCCCTGAATCACATCACTCACCCTCTTCAAAGCACAGATTTACAAAACTATTATCTATTTGCATAAGGGCTTTGACCAGAAAAAACCCTCAAAAACAAAGGTTTTTTATTCCCGTTCACTAATATTTTTTAACTGCCTGATAAGGAATGACTTACAGAGCTTAGATTGTAACGTTAAAGGCGAGCTAACTATCGCCGGGCCTTTGAAAAGACGCGAAGTTTGATGTCTTCAAGAATCATATAAAGTGAAGGTACCAACAACAGCGTTATGCAGGTTGCAAACATCACTCCGAATGCCAGGCTTATGGCCATCGGTATAAGGAATCGTGCCTGCAGGCTTTTTTCCGTTATCATCGGCAGCAAACCGCAAAATGTCGTTAGAGTCGTCAACATAATCGGCCTGAACCGTCGGGTCGCACAATCGCGAAGTACCTGATGTAGTTCGATGCCGCTCTTACGTTCCCTGTTAACAAGGTCTATCATAATAAGAGCATCATTCACCACTACGCCTGAAAGGGCAACAATTCCAAACAACGAAAGTATACCGAGATTGAAACCCATCAGCAAATGGCCAATCGTTGCTCCTACAACACCAAATGGAATCGCAGACATTACTATGACAGGCTGCGAGTAGCTTCGGAACTGTACGGCCAACAAACCATAAATTGCCAACAACGCAATTCCGAAATTGGGTATGAGGGTGCTAAGCGATTCGTTTATTTCGCGCTGTTCGCCAGCATGACGATATTGCAATCCCGGATATTTTCGTGCCAATGAAGGCAATACTTTCGCATCCAGTTCCGCATTGATCTCATTAGCATTGGCGACCGCGCCATCAACATCAGTTGATACACTTACGACACGTCTGCGATCGACCCTTCGAATTGTTGAATAACCACGCCCGTGCTGAACTTCGGCGACAGTATTAAATGGAATTTCTGTCCCGTCCGACAACCGAATCCTCATATTATCTACATCTGCGAGGCTCTTGCGCTCCTGCTCCGGATATCGCACCATGACCCGAATATCATCGCGTCCCCGCTGAATACGCTGGATCTCGTCACCATAAAAACCCTGCCTGACCTGTCTTGCCAAATCCGAAAGTGTCAATCCTAATGTGCGTCCAGTATCCTTAAGATCCAGCTTTAGCTCAGCTTTTCCGGGTTCAAAGCTGTCCGCAATATCTTCAACCCCTGCATACTGATGCAAAATGCCCTTAAAATCTTCCGCCGCTTTCAAAAGGTCATCAAAGTTTTGATGAGACAATTCCACTTCTATGGCGTTGCCGGTACTAACGAATTCGGACATAAAGGTCAATGATGAAACGCCGGGCACTTCACCTACAAGCTCTCTCCAGCGGTTCTTCAATGCCACACTTGATACATCACGTTCTTCACCTCCGAGCAACTCGACATTCACCTCCGCCAGATGCGACTTCGCTACAGCACCCATATCAACCTGGACAGGACCTCCTCGCTCCAATGAAGGCTGAGCACCAACAGTAGTAGCTATGTGTTTCATAAGTGACGGTTTACCCTGACGCTTGCTGTCAAACTCCTCAAGTACTTGAAAAGCTGACTTCTCAATACGCTCTATGATTTCCCGTGTCTGTTCAACCGGGGTGCCCTGAGGCATGGTCAATGTTGCAATCATATTGTCGGCTTCGATGGTATCGAAGAATACAAACTTAAGATACCCACCTGCAATAAAACTGATTGTTATAAGGAATATGGCAATTCCCACGGATAATGTTACGTATCGCCATTTGACCGCTCTAAGAACAAAATCGGCAAAAGGCCCGTTCACAAACTTAAGAAGCCTTATCTCTGTCCAAGAATTGATTTTGTCTGTGAAACGGACAATCCTGCTTTTCTTGGAGAATCTTTCTGAAGACAAATGAGCCGGTAAAATAAGCAACGCTTCCACCAGTGAAAATGCAAGGACGCTTATCACTACTATAGGCAGAACTCGAAGTATTTTGCCCATAATGCTGCCGGTGTAAGCTAACGGCATAAATGCAAACATCGTGGTAAGTACTGCCAATGTAACCGGCATGGCCATCTCTTTTACGCCTCTTATAGCTGCGGCGACCCTATCCATACCCTGCTGGCGATATGCAAATATATTTTCCCCCACTACAATTGCATCGTCCACTACAAGACCGAGTGACATGATGAATGCAAAAAGACTCATCATGTTAATCGAAACGTCAAAAAGCGGCATAAGATAGAACGCACCAAAAAAAGATATTGGAATCCCCATTGTTGTCCAAAAAGCAAGGCGTAAATTAAGAAACAATGTCAGGCACAGAAAAACAAGAACCAGGCCGATATATCCGTTCCTTTTAAGAAGGTTCATCCTCGCCTTTAGAAACTCCGTGTCGTCTTCCCACAGGGCTACCGAGACACCCTCCGGCAGGCTCTTTCTCTTCTCATTGATATATCTTTTTACTGTGCGGGCGATATCCAGTGCATCTTCCTCACCTATGCGTGATACAAGAACAGAAGCGGCTCTTTTGCCATCGAATCTCGAATAAAGGTCAACATCTTCAAAATCGTCCCTAACTTCTGCAATGTCACTAAGTTTTACTTCCGTACCATCGTTTCTTGTGAGGACTATGATTTTTTCAAATTCAGGGCCATGATATTTTTGTCCCTTTGTTCTAACCAGTATTTCCCCGCCGGAGGTCTTAACCGAACCGGCAGGAATATCCAGAGACGATTCCCTGACCGCTCTGGACACATCATCAAAGCTCAGATTGTAGCGGCGAAGATTCTCCTCAGAAACCTCAATTGATATTTCATAAGGTCTTACACCAGACATGCTAACCTGACTTATATTTTCCATCGCAGTTAGGTCGTCGCGAATCTGTTCAGCTAATTTCTTGAGCGTTTTTTCGGAAGCATCACCGAAGACCACAACCGAAATTACTTTGTGGCGAGTTTTAAGCTCGGTTATAACCGGTTTTTCAGTTTCATCCGGAAAGGTAATAATCGTGCCAATTTCCGTTTTGATATCATCAAGCACATCTGTCGTATTGGCATATTCCTCCACTTCAACCAAAGTTGAACCAACGCCCTCAGCGGCACTTGAGGTCATGCGTTTTATACCATCAACACCTGCTATTGCCTCTTCGACACGAAGGCACACTCCTTCCTCAACATCAGCCGGTGAAGCACCTCGATAAGGCACCATGATGTTTATCATATCCAGACTGAACTCCGGGAATACTTCAAGTTTAGCATCAAAAATTGCGAGAAAGCCTGCAGCTATTATTAAAAACATTAATAAGTTTGCCGCAACGTGGTTCAATGCAAACCAGCCGAGAAGTCCTTTGTTTTCGGTTGAATCTTCCATTTAGTCTGCCTTTACCTTCTGAGCCTGAGCCTGGTCCCGGCTTTCTTCAGCAAATATGTCTGATGTTTCTGTCTGAGTTCGAACACTCATTCCTTCTATCACCGCATCAAGAGCACTGAGAACAATCATATCCCCGTCATCAAGACCTGATGTTGCATAGGCAAAATCCCTGTCGGCACGGACAATATTCAAAGACCGGATATGTAACCGGCCGTCTTTGGCCACCCACACTTCATTGCGATTATGTATTGCATCCCGAGGGACTGCTATTGCGTTCTTAAGAACATTACCCTCGATAAGAATTTCTACAAACATACCAGGCAAAAGTGGTGGCCTTGAACCAATCCTCCTGAACGGTTCAGGTACTTCGACAATAACTGATACAAGCCTCGATGTTTTATCAACCTGACCTGTAGTTCGGACCACATAGCCCTGCCAGATACGCTCGGCACCGGCAAATTCGGTCTTTACCTGAACATTTGGACCTTTGGGCAATGGCATGTTGCCGTCAAGCGAAACCGTGTTGTCAGGGATATCAAACCATGCTAATTCCGCATCTTCGAGCTGCACTTCTATTTCGACCGATTCAATTCCATAGGCAGCACCCACGGACTGACCACTCATCACATATTGACCAAGGTCGACCATCTCGCTGATTATCTGTGCATCAAACGGCAGAGACAAAGTCGTACGCTCAAGATTCAACTCCGATACCGCAAGCTGTGCCTCGGCTGACTCCAAGGCAGCTCTAGCCTGACGAATCTGTGGGTCACGCAAAACCAACGTCGAAGTCGGTTCCGTGTTCGGGTGCAACTGCTCCCATTCGCTGCGTGCAACCTCTGCTTCAGCAATCTCCGTCTCAAGTCTCACCTGAGCATCGGCGACAAGAGCCCTGGCCTGGCGAACCCCCAATTCATAGTCCAGGGGGTCTATCTTCAGTATTTGCTCATCACGCCTGGCAAAACCGCCTGCCTTAAATTGTGGACTGACCCAAACGACCTTCCCTGAGACCTGTGGTACGAGTTCCACCTGTACCTTTGGGCTGACAGTTCCATAACCATGAACAACCATCTGAATATCCCTGCGTTCGAGCCGTTCAACTTTGACTAATGGCGCGAGGGCTTTCTGTTCTTCCTGCTTAGGTGGTTTTCGCAGCTTGATAAAAACCAAGGCAAT
>CAYSLN010000042.1:7895-14253 GCA_964431825.1 uncultured Pirellulales bacterium
CTTTCTGTTCTTCCTGCTTAGGTGGTTTTCGCAGCTTGATAAAAACCAAGGCAATCAATACTCCCAAAATTACAATGCCCAAGGCAAGCGACATCTGTAATCGGCCCAAGGACATTTTCTTAATCAAGTGGATTGGTTTCATAAATTCACTTTCCGTTTTATCGTTTCCGGTCATTTTCTTAACGCCACTTCCTCTTGAGACTGTTCCTGATAATCCCAGTCACCGCCCAGAGCTAAGAAAAGATTTACTCGCGTTGTCCAAAGCTGGCCATTAAGAACTGTCAACTCCTCCTCAGCTATTCTACTGCGGCGTTCGGATTCAAGTACGGCTAATATTCCTTCAACGCCTCGTTGATATCGCTGCCTTGACAGCGTCTCTGCGGCCTTAGCCTCTTTAAGTCGCACCCGGGCATGTTTGAGTTGGGTCTGTAACATCTGCTCAGTTGCCAGCGCATCTTCGACCTCCTGTATTGCAACCAGAACAGCACCGGCATAATTAGCTGCCAACTCAGCGTAACGCGCCTCGGCTGCATCAATCTGTGCCCTTATCTGTCCACCTCTGAATATAGGCTGAGCAAGACGGAAGATTGCTGAATACATTTCCGTTTCACTCTGCTGGAAAATCTCCTCAACAGTGTCCGCAGAAAAGCCATAGGTTCCAGTCAAAGTTAAATCCGGATAAAGTTGGGCGATACTCACACCGATTCTCTCGTTCGCGGCCCGGAGTGAAAACTCAGCGGCTCTGACATCCGGCCGGCGGTCAAGCAGGGAGGCGGGCAGTCCAACAGGTATAGGCCCCAAACCCGGCAAATCCGCCAACGTCTGAGGCAGCTCGTCCGATGAGCCGGGCCGGCGAGCTAAAAGCACATCAAGAGCGTGACGAGCCGTAATCAAAGACAGCTCGATAACCGGCTCAAAGGCTTTCGATGCAGCCAGATTCTCACGCGCCAATCTGACATCTACGGGCCCAACAAGACCCTGGCTATACCGCCTTTCGACAATCTCCAGAGTTTTCTGCCTACTTTCCGTATTAGCCCGTGCTATAACTAATTGACGCTGAATAGTAGCTATATTGACTCTGGCATTAATTACAGTGGCTATCATGGAATTAATCAGAACCTGCTCATTTGCTTCTGCTGCAAGTACTTCGGTCCAGGCGGCCCGCTTCGAGTGTCTGAGCTTGCCGAACAAATCCAGTATGTAGGTCACAGAAATATCCTGAGACCATGTCGTGCTCATTACACTGAATCTGCCGGTACCGCCGAAATTCAAAGAGCGTTTACTTCTGTCACGATTAAGGTTATAGGAGATATCCGGCAGTTGTCGTCCGCGAGCTTCAGCAAGCGCTGCCTGGGCCTGAAGGACTCGAGCTGCCGATGCTTTTAAATCATAGTTACTTTCCAGCATCTGCCGCACCAAAGCAGTCGTTGCAGGGTCACCAAATTGCTCCCACCATCTGTTAAAGCCAGCCAGCTCGTTAACGTCCTGGCTATGTTTTCCTGTGTAAAAATAACCATCCGATGTTTCAGCAGATGTCTGGGGTCGAGAATATTTCGGACCAACCATACAGCCACCTGGCACAATGACACCAAAAAACAAAATCAAACAGAAAATTGAAGTCAACCGAACTCTCATTCAATTTTCTCCTCAACATAGGCTCGAATTCCTGCAGCAGAAAATTTGACAATGTGTTTGACTATATCGGCCAACTCAAACTTTGGTATTTCCGGCCTATCGCTCTGCTCAAACATGGTTTCTGCAATGGTTGTGTGCACCAACTGGCCAACGAGAGAAAGTATCACCAAACGAGCCTTCGTCTCGTTCAATCCGGGGCAAACTATCATCAAAGCTTTTTGCAGAGCAGTCATAACCGGAATAATCAACTCCTCAAGAAATACATTTTGCGGCAAGTGCCGGTCGACCATCTCCCGAGCCATAAGTCTGGTAAACCGACCTCCTATGTCCTTATCTACCAGCGGCGCTACAAAAGCGTTCGAATACGAGGTGAGCAGATCTTCCAAGTTAGGCTCACCATCCTTTTGAGACATTACCTTCTCAATGCTTGCAAGTCGAGTATCACGCATCACACTAAGATGACGGCGCCAAACCTCGAGGTACAATTTTTCTTTACTGCCAAAATAATAGTTGACTGACGCGACATTGCAGTCGGCAGCAGCAGCAATACCGCGAACGCTTGTACGCTCAAAGCCATGTTCGCAGAAGAGCTCTTCTGCCGCATCAAGCAGGCGGTCCCGAACATTTTTGTCAGAACCATCGTCTGTTTTGTCTTGCCCTGAGACAGTCATCTCATATCTCCTAAACACTTGTTTCATACAACAGTTTAAAACGTATGTTTGGCCAAATCAAGCATTTTTTTGCTTTTTTCGAGGAATTTCTAAGCCTTTTTCTGAGTTCTCAGGCTCAAGCTTGAGGCTTTTAATCCCTTTCCTGGCAATTGTGTCCCTGTAACAAACACAAATATCTTTTAATCTAACAACAAAATTGTATATTCTTGCGGACAATCTACAATTTTGTTATTATGGGCATGGCTTTTAACAAAGGAAATATTATGAAATTGAAACTCGAAAGAGAAGTTAAACTCTTGAGCGATGTGTCCAACGCCTTTGCCGACTCAATCGACATTGAAGATACGCTAAAGTCTATACTCAAATCCCTTGACACACATCTCAAACTGCGACGCGGAACCATTACCCTGCTCGAATCGGAAACTGAGACCATAAACATAAAAATAGCTCACGGGCTCAGCAAAAAAGCCAAGAGTCTGGGAAGTTACAAAATAGGCGAGGGCATAACGGGCAAGGTTGTGCAAAACGGTAAAGAGATTGTAGTACCGGACATTTCCAAAGACCCGCGTTTTCTGCACAAGACGAGAGCAAGAAAACAGACAAATAACGATACGACGGCTTTTTTCTGTGTTCCAATAAAACTTGAAGGGCGAACAATCGGGACACTAAGTGTCGACAAGCAAGCACGTGCTAAGGATGACTTCAAACCCACTGTCAGATTGTTGAATGTAATCTCCACGATGATAGCTCAGGCAGTCAAGCTCAATAAACTTCTTGAATCCGACCGTAGTCGGCTTCGAAATGAGAACGTGCGTTTACGCCAAGAGCTTAAAGCCCGATTTAACATACACAATATGGTCGGTACCAGTAACGCAATGAAGGAGGTCTACCAGCTCATCGAGCAGGTCTCCGATAGCAACGCCACTGTTCTCATTCGCGGTGACAGTGGGACGGGCAAAGATCTCGTGGCACACGCGATTCATTACAACAGCCTGCGGGCAAACAAGCCTTTTGTTAAGGTAAACTGTACTGCCTTGCCGGACACTCTATTAGAGAGTGAGCTTTTCGGGCATGAGAAAGGGGCCTTTACCGGTGCCATCGAGAGAAAGCTGGGCAGGTTTGAAAGAGCACACGGTGGAACTATTTTCCTTGATGAGATTGGGGATTTCCCCGTGAACCTACAGGTTAAGCTCCTAAGGGTGATTCAGTTCAAAGAATTTGAGAGAGTCGGCGGATACGAAACTTTGAGCACGAATGTAAGGATAATAGTCGCAACAAATAAAAATCTCGAAGAGCAAATAGAGAAAGGTCTTTTTCGTGAAGACCTTTACTACCGCATAAATGTCTTTCCTATCTATCTGCCACCACTAAGAGAACGCAAAGATGATATAATGCTTTTGGCTGATTATTTCCTTGAGAAACTTGCCACTGATAACAACAAGGATATTTCGCGCATTTCAACGCCTGCAATCGAGATGCTCACAAGATACCATTGGCCGGGTAATGTGAGAGAACTAGAGAATTGCATTGAAAGAGCTGTTTTGCTATGCGACGGTAATGTAATTCGGTCCGAGCATTTGCCTCCCTCACTTCAAATGATAAGAAAAACCGAGCAGGTAGGAAAAGGTTCGATGACGGAAATTATTGAGAATACGGAAAAGGAACTTATAGTCGATGCCCTGAAGAAATGCGGTGGTCGGCTGCGCACAACAGCGAAAGAATTAGGCATAACGGAGCGTGTCTTAGGCTACAAAACTAAGAAGTACCACATCAACCCCAAATACATCTGAATTAGCACAAATCTACATAATTGTAGAATAATATATTTTATTCTACAATTATGTGCGCAGCACATCCTTTGGTTTCAGTTTGCATACCCTAACATAAGTATTTAATATACAAGCACTTACACCTATTATTTCAGATTATTCTCGCATTGGCACGTCTTTTGCTAATTAAAAATCTGTACGTTTATCTTCGTTTAGCCGGAAGCAGTTGTCAGTCGAAGAACAGGATTTAAAAGTTAGGTAGATAAGGAAATTGATTCAAATGAAAAGAGTAAAGCACTTATTGACTGTCTTGGGCATGTTGGTATGTGGCACAGGAGTTGCTTTTGCCAAGGGTGAAATCGAGGTTGAATTCACGGCTGATTATTTCGGCAAATACGTTTGGCGAGGCCAGAACCTGGATGATGACAATGTATTCCAGCCGGGGATAAGTGTTAGTTACGATGGGTTCACTGTGGGTATCTGGGGCAGCCTGGAACTGACGAACATCAACAACAATAATGAATTTACGGAAGTTGACTATTCGCTTGACTACTCCGGTAGTATTCCGGGACTGAGCGGTGTTGGATATTCAGCTGGCTTGATATACTACGATTTCCCTAATACCGCAACAGCTGATACTACAGAGATTTACTGGGGATTGAATTTCGATTTGCCAGCGAGTCCATCTATTACCTTCTACCACGACCTGGATGAGGTTGAGGGTACGTATATTTCCCTGGGGGCGGGACACAGTATAGAAAATATCATGGAACTTGGTTCGGGCGTTCCGGTCGGAATGGAGATTGGTGCCAGCTTTGGGTGGGGCGATGATTCGTACAACAACTACTACTGGGGCATCAACCAAGGCAAGATAAATGACTTTGTACTCTCAGCTTCTTTTCCAATAGAGGTCGCGGACTGGACGGTGACTCCAAGTATGAACTATGTCACACTGTTCAGCGACAACATACGTAATTCTGATGTGTACGACACTAACAGTGACTTTTTCTTTGCCGGCATTAGCGTATCGAAAAGATTTTAGCTGTGAGGTAAGAAATGAAAGATTGCATAATGAAAAATCTACCGGTCAAAACTGTATTACTATTGATAGCAGTGTTTTCAATACCTGCCTTTGCAGAATCAGGCAATGAATTTAATATAGCTGATCTGAAACAAGGTCTGGATACGGTATGGGTATTGCTCGCGGCATTTCTGGTCTTTTTCATGCAAGCAGGATTTGGCATGGTTGAAGCCGGGTTTATAAGGGCCAAGAATACCTGCAACATATTGACCAAAAACTTCCTGGACTTTTGTATGGCCTCACTGGGTTTCTTCATCATCGGTTATGCTTTAATGTTCGGCAACGGGAATGGCTTTTGGGGCACGAAGGGATGGTGTTTATTCGGCCTTGAACAAACTGTTAACGGCCTGCCCCTTTATGCCTTCTGGCTGTTCCAGGCGGCATTCTGTGGGGCGGCAGCGACGATTGTGGCCGGTGGAATGGCTGAGCGCATGAAATTTCCGGCCTATTTGATTTACTCGTTTATTATATCGGCGTTTATATACCCAATCGTCGGACACTGGATATGGGGTGGTGGCTGGCTCAGCAATATGGGCTTTGCCGATTTTGCCGGCTCAACGGTTGTTCACACGGTTGGTGGCTTTGCTGCCCTTGTCGGGACTTCTATGCTGAAACCGAGAGTTGGAAAATATGCCATTGACGGTAAGCCAAATGTCCTCGCCGGTCACAACATCCCACTGGCATCCCTGGGTGTTTTTATACTTTGGTTCGGATGGTTCGGATTCAATGCGGGTTCGACACTTGGCGTGGCAGATGGCTCAGCTATCGGTCGCATTGCTATCAATACAAATCTGGCGGCCGCACTGGGTGGAATCGCTGCTATGGCAATGGTCTGGAAAAGGTTTGGCAAGCCGGATTTGTCTATGGCAATGAACGGTGCTCTGGCGGGGCTTGTGGCCATAACCGCACCTTGTGCATACGTTGAACCCTGGGCAGCATTGGTCATAGGCATAACAGCTGGATACATAGTAGTAAGGGCGGTTGAACTGCTCGATAAGCTTCAGATTGATGACCCTGTTGGTGCATTTCCTGTTCACGGTATTTGCGGGATCTGGGGTACGCTGTGTGTTGGAATTTTTGGCAGACAAACATTGGGATTAGCAAACAATGGTTTTGTCTATGGTGGCAATCCAATGCAGTTGGGCATCCAAATAGTGGGCAGTGTCAGCACAGTAGCCTTTGTAGTTGTTAGTATGGGAATA
>CAYSLN010000043.1:0-4813 GCA_964431825.1 uncultured Pirellulales bacterium
AAAGATTCACGAAACTTTATCTTACGGTTCATTATCGATTGCATTTCTTGACTTCGGGCGTCACCAATAATGCTGCGGTTTCCCAACGCACGGGGCCCGAACTCCATGCGTCCCTGGAACCAGCCGATTACCTTTTCCTGGCTGATTAGGTTCGTTACCTTCTCGATCAACTCTTGCTGGTCAGCATAGGTATGATATCTGGCATTGACCGAGTCCAGAAACAAGCAAATCTGCTCGCTACTGTAAGCTGGGCCCAGTAGAGAGGCCTGTTGTTTATCAAAGCCATCGACTTTACGCTCATTGTTCAGTAATTGATACCATACGAACAAAGCCGCTCCCAGTGCGCCGCCGGCGTCTCCGGATGCAGGCTGAATCCAGATGTTTTCAAATGGCCCATCCCGTAGTACGCGGCTATTACCGACGCAGTTAAGGGCCACGCCGCCAGCCAGTACCAGATTTTTCATCCCGGTCTGGCTATGGACATGTTTAGCAGCGCGGAGCATAATCTCCTCGGTAACTGCCTGGATGGACGCTGCGATGTCCATTTCCCGCTGGGTCAGGGGCGACTCAGACCTGCGAGCCGGCCCACCAAATAACTTCTCAAATTTGGAGCTAATCATTACTGTTTTATGACAATATGGAAAATATGACAAATCCAGACGAAACGAACCATCCTCTTTAAGGTCGATTAGTTTATCCATTATGACATCATAGTACTTCGGTTCGCCATACGGTGCCAGACCCATCATCTTATATTCACCCGAGTTGACGCGAAAGCCGGTAAAGTATGTAAAGGCTGAATAAAGCAATCCAAGTGAATGAGGAAATTGCAGCACATGCGTCAGCTCGATTTTGTTGCCTCTGCCGGTTCCGAAACTACCTGTTGCCCATTCACCAACACCATCCAGAGTAAGGATAGCAGCCTCATCAAACGGGGAAGGGAAAAATGCACTAGCGGCATGAGATTCATGGTGCTCGGTAAAAACGTAACTGCCTTTATATTTGTGCTTCAACGCTTTATCCATTTCCCTGGGCAGGTGCAGCTTGTTGCGTAACCACAGTGGCAAACCCATCAAAAATTGTTTGAAACCTCGCGGAGCATACCCGATATAGGTTTCGAGTAGTCTTTCGAATTTGAGGAGCGGTTTCTCATAAAAGACAACATAATCGATGTTTTCAGCAGTGAGCCCTCCAGCCTGGAGGCAATAGTCAACTGCGTTCGACGGGAACCGACTGTCATGCTTCTTTCGCGTGAATCGCTCCTCCTGAGCGGCAGCAACAATTTCACCATCGCTGATAAGTGCTGCAGCGCTGTCGTGGTAAAAGGCCGATATTCCTAAAATATTCATACTATTTCTTTTGTCAAAATCAACCTTAAAAGATTCTAGTTCGCCCATCGCTGGCAAAGCGACAAGGTATACTATTTTCTGTCATTATAAGCTATATCGGCCAGTGCGCGAAGCAGCATTGGTATGTCGAGCCTTTTTCAAAAGAAAAAGTTATTTTTTGGGATAGGAGTAACTTTTCGAGATATACGGTTTCAATGCTGACTTTGTGGCATAACCATACAGGATAAGCTTTACAAGCATCGAGTTTCAGCGCCAGTCTGCCTCCCAGAGCCAAGTGTCAGCGAAAAAAGAGAAATCTTCGAAATCGACTTGTCCATCAAGGTTAAAATCCGCAACATGGCTGTATGGGCCAGGCTCCCAAACGATATTGCAGGACCCTGAGATACCTCCCTGCGGGACCATCCAGCCGCCTTTCATATGAATAGTGCCGTCACAGGTTACATGGCCGGTGATCAGCGTCAGGCCATCGCTTATCTCTAAAGTCGCATCCTCATCAATTTCAACATCGCCGACAATATTTGTAGGCCCCGTAAGCCTGACTATTCCGTTGGGACTAATTATGACATCACTGCTAATTGCCCCAAAACCTTCAAATGTGGCTCCTGCTTGCTGGGTAATTGTTGAGGTAGATGAAGCTAAGGTCCCACCGTTTAACTGAATGGTCGCATTGGGCTCATTAACCAGATTGCAGTCAAAAGCGACACCACCGCCGGGATTTATCACCATGTTGCTCTGATTGCTGACATCATCTGTGGAACTGATATAAAGCGAGGAAACACACATGTTGCCTAAAGTCCCCGTATTTGTGAAAGAACCTTCACAGGCAATTGTAAGTGAGCCGCCGAACGCACTAATTTGGCCTTCGTTCTGAAGTAGTTCTTCTGCAAAAACGACGCCAAAGCCTTTAATAACGCCGTCGGTATCATTATGAAGGAGGTTATCACTTCCACAAAAACCACCATTCATCTTAATCTCACCTGTATTGTGAAGCGTGTTGTATGCCACCAACTCACTCGCCGGCAAAAGCATAATAGAGCCGGTGTTTTCCACGTTCCCAGTCTCCACAGTATGCCCAATCCATATCATACCATCTGCTAAATTACTAATGCTTCCTGTTGTCCACAAATCGATAAGGTCCAGTTCAGCTCCGCTGGCATTTGTCACATTGCCGACTATATAGCCTATTTTGCTCTTGAGCTCCATTACACCTCGATTGGTTATATTGCCCACAATCCGATCAAATTCGCTACCGTGGATGAAAAGTCTGAAGACGCCATAGTTGGTTAAGCCGTTAGGCTCATTGATAGTGAGCTGAATCCAGTTAGGATCCCCCATATACATCCAGACCTCGCCGTAGCAGTCCAATCGGTCTATTGTACGGACCTGTTTCAGGTGGAGTTGAATTATACCGGTATCTGAATCTATGGTAACGGCAAAAGTATCTCCGTTATTGTCCGGCACAACATGAGGGTCCCAGTTATTTGGGTCTGCCCAATATTTTGCTTCTCCCCATTCACCCTGAGAGCCACCGACCCACGTAGAATTGATAACGTCAGCTTGAAGCCGGCAAATTGAACAAACTAATACAATACCCGTGATGTACAATACTTTTTTAGACATAATCACCTTCCCCTATTGCTTATGTGAAAACTGCACAATTCCTTGTGTTACTGAATAATATCGAAATCAATCCGGTGAATTTAGCTTCTTGCCGCTCCTCCAGCCTTCTGACCTATTAGTATATCAGGAATAGGTATAGAAATCAAAAAATTTATGTCCTTAAGGGATTTTTCGTGATAAAATCTGGGTTTGTACTTGCAATATTGGCGTAAAATCATTATTTACTAAATCTCGAATCGTAATTCGGGGAAATGTGATAGCCGAATTACAGGTGATGAATGACAAAGTTAGGAGCATGTTGAATGTCGAGAGTTTGTTTTTTTACAGGTAAGCGAACTGTGGCCGGCAAAAGCATCGCCCGGCGTGGTAAGGCTAAGCGACTGGGCGGTGTTGGAAAAAGGATTACCGGCTCCAGCAAGAGAAAATTTAAACCGAATATACAAAAGGTCCGGGCCGTTGTTGATGGCAAGGTCTGCAGAATCAAGGTCTCAGCCAAGGCTATCCGTATGGGATTGGTTCAAAAGCCTCCTAAGCGAGACTACAAAACCGCCGAAAAAATAGGCAGCTAAAAAAGCATACTCTCTGTGGTAGCTTTTATTAAAGCGAGGCGGGTTTAGGCCTCGCTTTTTGTTTTAGGCAGAATCGAAAATGGCGAAAAGGATTGACCAAGCACAGGTTAGAAAGGTTGCCAAGCTGTCTCGTCTGGAACTGAGCGAATCGGAAGTTGAGGAATTTACAGGCCAGCTAAGTGCAATCCTCGATTATGTAGAAAAGCTCAACGAGCTGGACACCGATAGTATTGAACCTCTGGCACACTGTCTACCCATCAACAACGTTTTCCGCGAGGACTGCGTCAGGGAATCGCTTGGAACCGAGAAAACACTGGCAAATGCGCCGCAAAGAGAGGGAGAATTTTTCAAGGTGCCAAAAATACTCGATGACAGCTCTGGTGCATAAGAGTTACCGAAGACCAATATGGAAGAGCTCAGTGCAAAAGAATTACGCGATAAGATTGTTGCTGGCCGGATAAGCAGTGTTGAGGCAACCAAAGCGGTTTTTGAACGAATAGAGAAGCTTGAGCCGACTATTGGTGTCTATATCAGCACATTTGAAAAGCATGCCCTGGCCAAGGCCAGGGAAGTTGACGAGAAAATTGCAGGCGGTGAGTCGGTAGGGCAGCTGGCAGGGGTGCCTGTCGCGATAAAGGATGTGATGTGTATCAACTTCGGGGCTACTACCTGTGCTTCAAAGATACTGGAGAATTTCCGAGCACCATACAACGCCACTGTTGTTGAGAAGCTTCTCTTGGCCGATGCAGTAATAATAGGCAAAACGAATATGGACGAGTTTGCGATGGGCTCGAGCACAGAAAATTCAGGCCTAAAGCGGACAGTCAATCCGTGGGATACCAACCGGGTGCCGGGGGGAAGCAGTGGGGGATCTGCTGCCGCGGTGGCAGGATGGTTGTGTTTTGCTGCGCTCGGGTCCGACACGGGCGGCTCAATTCGTCAGCCGGCAAGTTTCTGCTCAGTTGTTGGACTAAAACCCACATACGGCAGGGTCTCCCGATTTGGACTTGTTGCATACGGTTCGAGCCTGGACCAGATTGGGCCAATAACACATACTGTAGCTGATACAGCACTGATGCTTAATGTTATAGCCGGTCACGACCCGGCTGACAGTACCAGCGTCGAGGAGAAAACCGCTCCTGTTGGTGATTTTCTTGAAAGGCTCGATGAGCCTATAGAAAAACTCAAAATAGCAATTGTGCCACAGTTCAATGCTGGTGCCGACCAGCAGGTGCAAAAGGCCCTGAGTGAGGCGATAGAAGTATATAAAAAGCT
>CAYSLN010000043.1:4913-14087 GCA_964431825.1 uncultured Pirellulales bacterium
CCCACGACTGCTTTCAAAATCGGTGAAAAGGTCGACGACCCACTGAAAATGTACCTTTCGGACATTTATACAATATCCGCCAATCTGGCTGGTATCCCCGGCATTAGTATTCCCTGCGGCTTCGACGACAGCGAATTACCGATAGGTCTACAGATACTTGCTCCTGCTTTTGACGAAGACAAGCTGTTACGAATAGCAAGGATGTTTGAGAAAGAAACCGATTGGCACAAAAGAAGACCGGCAATAGAAGTGTAAACAGCAAAATGAGTGATATTAGATATAAAGTTTTGGTCGGTTTGGAAATTCACGTGCATTTGAGCACACAGACGAAAATGTTCTGCGGCTGTGAGCTTGAGTATGGTGCAGAGGGTAACAGCAGGGTATGTCCTGTATGTCTGGGTATGCCGGGTTCTCTGCCGGTTATGAATAAACAAGCAGTAGAGCATGCTATACTGGCAGGGTTGGCACTTAATTGTGAAATCGCAGAATTCACAAAGTGGGACAGGAAAAGTTATTACTATCCTGATTTGCCGAAAAATTACCAGATAAGCCAATACGACCTGCCGCTCTGCATCAATGGGTCTATCGAGATACCTCTTGAAGACGGTGGAACTAAAAAAATCAGGATTATACGGGCGCACCTCGAAGAAGATGCTGGCAAAAACCTGCATACAGCCGGAAATTTCTCGCAGATTGATTTGAACAGGGCGGGGGCCTCACTTTTGGAGATTGTTACTGAGCCGGATATGAACACTGCTGCCGAGGTACGCTCATTAGCGGTGGAATTGCAGCGGATGGTTAGATATCTGGGCGTCTCACATGCAGATATGCAAAAAGGTCATATGCGTTTCGAACCAAACATTAATTTGATTGTTACTAAGGATGGTACCGAGTACAAAACGCCCATCGTCGAAGTAAAAAATCTAAACAGCTTCAGAGCACTGGAAAGAAGTGTCGATTTCGAGATACATAGACAGCTTGATGAATTTCTGGAGACCGGCCAGGTTCTGGAAATGGGCAACAAATCTACGCGTGGATGGGATGATGCCAACCAAGTAACCTTCCTGCAAAGAGAAAAAGAAGAAGCTCACGACTATAGATACTTTCCCGACCCTGACCTTGTACCAGTCAAAGTTACAAAAGAATGGCTTGAGAGCATCAAGGCCCGATTGTGCGAACTGCCCTTAAAGAGGCAGAAACGTTATGTCAGTGAATACGGGTTGGACGATTATGATGCCGGTGTTTTGACGGCTGAACACTCCACAGCGGAGTATTTCGAAGATGTTGTTGCCAAAGGTGCTTACTTTAAGCGGGCTTGCAATATAATCACACAGGACCTCCTTAAATTGGCAAATGAAAGGGGAAGTAGTGTGGCCGATTTAGGGATTCCTGCAATCCATACTGCTGAGCTTTGTAAAATGGTTGAAGAGGGAATTGTGAGTGCCACTGCAGCGGCAAAAATAACAACTATAATGTCAGAATCTCCGGATAAGTCACCACAAGCTATTGCCGAGGAACACAACCTGATTCAGAAAAGTGATGCAGGAGAGCTGGAGCAAATAGTTGACCAGGTCCTCGCAGAAAATCCCACAGCGGTCAAGGATGTAACCTCCGGCGGTAAAAAAAGCAAGAAGGCCCGAGGATTTTTATTAGGCCAAGTTATACAAAAAACAAGAGGCCAGGCAAATCCAAAAGTCGCTTCTGAAATCCTTACCAAAAAACTTTGTTAGGGCATCATGATAAACAAAAGGGACCAAATATGAAGGTAGAGAAAAGCAGTAACATCGACAAGAAACCGGTAGGAATCGAGGGGGCAAAAGGTGTGGAAATAAGATGGCTTATTTCCAAAATAGACGGAGCCGAAAACTTTGCAACGCGCATGTTTGAATTGCAACCCGCTGGTCATACACCTTTACACAAACACCAGCATGAACACGAAGTTTTTGTGATTGAAGGCCAAGGTGTCTTCGTTCATGAGGGGCAAAGATATCCGTTTGAGGCAGAATATGTGATATTTGTGCCTCCGAACACAGAACATCGATTCGAGAATGCAGGAGATTCTGTTTTGAGATTTCTTTGTATTATCCCAGCGGTTGCAGTATAGAGTCGCAGGTGTTAATATAGGAGACTTTATATAAGGCTGCATAAAAAGCTAAACTTTCTTCATATAAGTAGCCTAAAATTAAAGAGTTAACACCCCAAAATATTCGATGACACAATTATTAAAACAACCAGCGCTGTTTTTATCCCTGAGTTAATCACATAAGCTTTCGGAAAAAAACTACTAAAAAACTGCTATTATCAGGAATTTTATTGGACTTATTTCTCCCAGACAGTATATTTATTTGCAACAACAGGGAAAGATATAACGGCAGATAACGTTGGTATTGTTGGCGCACGGGTTAAAAATGTTAGCGGAGGAGGGTGAGCTGCCGTTGAGCTTTTGGGGTACACAAGTAAATATCTGTAGAGAAGTATCAGTTAATTATTAAAACAACATTCCTCAAACGAAAGATACATGCTATAGCTCCAACATCAGGGGAAAGGCCGAAAGGTTGTCCGGGGTAGCTTTTTTGTAACCGAGACTATGGACCGAACGATTAGTAAGCCTGCAGGAGAAGGAGCAATGCGGGACGGCTCAGCGAGTAGAGAGAAATCCATCGAAGAGACCCAAAAGCTACGTGATCATACAGCAAAGTTGGGGCGAGTCAACCGCGACACCACAAGCTACAAAAACGAGGACGGAAAGTTAGATAAAGCCTGGCATGAGTGGCAAAAAACTTTTAATGCAATAAAAGATCCTATAATGCTTACCGATCCTGACTTTATGATCGTTCAGGCTAATCTTGCCATATCACGCTTTTTGGACAAGCCGCTCGACGAAATAGTCGGAAGAAAATGCTGGCAGCTTATTCATGGTACTAACAAGGCACCAAATGAATGCCCACTGAAAAAAACGAGACACACAAAGAAACATGAGGAAACAGAACTCCATTTATCTGGAAAAGATATCTGGATAGAAGCTGCAGTGGACCCAATACTTGATTTAGAAGGCAATATAAGAAGTGCCATTCATGTCATAAGAGACATCACAGAACGCAAGAAGGCAGAGGGATTACTACGGGAAGAACGAGACAAGGCTCAAAAATATCTCGATATTGCAGGAGTCATGTTGGTGGTGATCGATTTTGAGCAAAGGGTAGGCCTTATAAATAAAAAAGGTTGCGAGATATTGGGCTATAGCGAGGACGAAATTCTCGGCAAAAACTGGTTCGACAATTTCCTGCCCGAAGGAATTAGAGAAGATGTAAAAGAGATTTTTAATAAAGTGCTGGCAGGAGAAGTCGATGGACCTGAATATTATGAAAATCCTGTTTTGACCAAGGATGGAGACGAAAAACTGATAGCCTGGCGCAACACCATACTAAGAGACAAAACGGACAGGGTTATCGGCACACTCAGCTCAGGCGAGGATATCACCGATCGCAGGAAATCGGAACAGATTTTACGCGGACAGAAAGAAATCCTTCAGATTGTCCTTGATAATATACCTGTCATGATAGCTTTTCTGAATCCAGATAGCACTCATAAGTGGGTCAATCAAGCATGGCAAAAAAAGCTTGGCTGGTCTTTCGAAGAGACTCAATTTCGAGATGTTCTGCAGGAACTTTACCCCGACCCGGAATATTGTCAGTATGTTGTGGAATTTATAAGAAAATCCGAGTCTAAATGGGGAGACTTTAAAACACGCAGACGTGATGGAAAAGTCCTCGATACTACGTGGACTAATGTTCCTCTCTCGGATGGTTCCAACATCGGAATCGGACTGGACATCACCGAACGCAAACAAGCCGAGGAGGCGCTGCGCGAGAGTGAGAATCTGGTACGCAGCGTAATCGATACTACACCTAATCCCATCTTTGTCAAAGATCGAGATGGTCGCTATATCCTGGTGAACAAAGCGAATGCAGAACTCCACGGTACGACACCTGAGGCGATGGTGGGCAAAACCGATCTCGACTACGCCTGCTTGTCTTTGGCCAGTGAGCAAGAGGTTGAGAGATTCTTGGCGGATGACCGGATGGTCATTGACAGTAAGCAGCCAAAGTTCGTACCGGCAGAGTCGTTCACGCTGCCGGATGGCACAATCAAGTGGTTCCAGACCACCAAAATCCCAATGGCTCTACGGGGAGATCCCGATTGCGTTTTGGCTGTTGCAGTTGATATCACCGAGCGAAAGAAAGCAGAGGAAGCCTTGTGTGAGAGTGAAGGGAAATTCAGGTCCATGTTCGAGCTATCACCATATTCTACCGTCCTTCTGGACCTGGAAGGTAATATCCAAGAGTGCAACCATCAGTTTGTAAGGATTCATGCCACTAAAGAGCCAGCAGAGGCTCAGGTAGGAAGAAACATATCAGAGTTTTTCCCTACTGAAGAAAAGCCGAGACTGTTTGCTGCAATAGAAAAGACTATTAGAGAGAAAAAGACCATAGTAGGTCCTGTTGAGTACATAATGCTAAGAGAGGATGGCAGCAGGTTTCCAGCAGAGGGACTTTCTATCATAATGACGGGTGAAACCGGAGCACCAAAGGCGGTGCTTGGGCTTGCCTATGACATTACCGAGCGCAAGCGAGCGGAGCAGGAAATAGAGAACCTGGCGAAATTCCCTTCGGAGAATCCGTATCCGATTATACGTATCTCCTCAGATGGAACCATTCTGCATGCGAATGCAGCAAGTACAAAGCTTTTGAGGGAGAGCAAGTGCGCGATTGGTCGTCTCGCGCCCCCTGAATGGCAACAAGTAATACAGGATGTTCTCAAGTCAGGCTCGGTGAGGATAATGGAAACCGAGCACGCAGGAGGTGTTTTTGCATTTCGGGCCGTTCCTGTGATAGCTTCCGGCTATGTCAATTTCTACGGATCGGACATCACCGAACGCAAACAGGCAGAGCAGAAACTCCTTGACTACCAGGCGAAGCTCAAATCTCTGGCTTCGCAGTTGACTTTGGCCGAGGAGCGCGAAAGACACCATATTGCCACAGAACTGCACGACCAAATCAGCCAGTCACTGGTTATTTCGAAGATCAAGCTGGAAACGCTTCGCAAATCCGCGTCCGACAAAAAGCTTGAGAGGGAATTGAATGAAATCTGCGATACGCTGAACCAAACAATTGAGGACACGAGAACTTTGACTTTCGACGTGGGTTCTCCTATACTATACGAGTTGAATTTTGAGATGGCTGTGGCTGATTGGCTAACCGAACGAGTCGAGAAAAAGCATGGGATTCAAACTGAGTTTAAAGATGATGGTCAGCCAAAACCTTTGGATGATGACATTCGCATGCTTCTGTTCCGCGACGTGCGAGAATTGCTCATTAATGTCATTAAGTATGCACAGGCAAAGAAAGTAAGTGTCCGGATAAGCAAAGTTGGCAACCAAATATGCATCAGTGTGGAGGATGATGGAGTTGGGTTCGACCCTACCGAAGCAGCTTCGAGGGCAGCTAAAGAAGGTGCATTTGGGCTGTTTAGCATTCGACAGCGTTTGGAAGAACTGGGAGGACTTCTGGAGATTAAATCCCAGCCTGGCCACGGATGTAAGGCTACGATGACAGCCCCGCTAAAGGAAGAAAAGAACGCAAAGGAGCAATAGATATGAGCTTACGTATCGTACTGGCTGAGGACCATGGAATTATTCGGCAGGGTCTGCGTTCTTTGCTTGAAAAAGAGCCCGATATTGAAGTAGTCGGCGAAGCTGAAGATGGCCGAAAAGTACTCAGCCTTGTGCAGGAACTATTACCAGACGTGGTGATTACAGACATAACGATGCCAAATCTAAATGGGGTAGACGCCACCCGAAAGATTGTCCACGAGTTCCCGAAAGTGAGGGTAATCGCATTGTCTGTACATTCTAATAGAGCGTTTGTTGCAGACATGCTTAAGGCCGGAGCCTCGGGATATGTATTGAAGGATTGCCTGTTTGATGAACTTGTTGAAGCCATACAGGCAGTAGCAGCTGGCGGTACTTATCTTAGTGCTAAAGTCGCTGGCGTCGTAGTGGACGACTATGTGAAGCGCTTGACAGAAACCACTGAGTCGCCAATTGGGACTCTCACAGAAAGAGAACGTGAGGTCCTACAGCTCATAGGAGAAGGAAAGAACACTAAACAGATTGCCCTGGAGCTGCATGTGAGTACTAAGACCATAGAGGCAAACCGCCGGAAAATCATGGAAAAGCTGGACGTACAAAGCGTAGCTGAGCTTGTCAAAATCGCTATCCTTGGGGGATTGGCCTCTCTCGAAGTGTGAGCGAGACGAGGTGAACTATCCTTTTGCTGCCCTGAAAAATAAGGGTTTTGCTCACCTGATAGTTGATTTTTACCAGTCTTATAATAGCGTTTGCGAAGCTGAAATTCAGGTATATGCTGTTTTACTTTCTTTGTGCTCTAACCGATACTTATAAAGACCCTAATGAAAGTGCAGGAATCAAGGATGCTATAGAGTTTTTCAGGAGGCTAGGAGGGCGGAAAAGTATGAAGCATCAGAGACAGTTGAAACATCGAGGATGGCAGTCAAAAGGTGATGGGCGCACGCCTAGCCGAGAATTGTCTCTTAGGGCAGATCAGCAGTGCGACATGATTGGCATTTCTGTGAAGCTTGGGGGTTGATCTACCCTCTTTGTCTTTATTAGCCCCTATCCGGTAGCAGGGCGGCTTCATTCTTACACAACCACACTATGGATTTTGGCATGCTCTATGTTTGATTTTCAAGATTCTACTTTCTGTTCCTGCCATCAGCCTCTTTATATTTTCACGGTGACGAATTATGACCATCAGGGGTATCGCAACCGCCGTAGTAAGCAACGGCCACAGATTAGCAAAGTCCCAACCCGGTGTGAGCTTTATCGCTAAAATCAGAGCAACAGGAAAAGCAATAGAGGCAATAATCGAAGCAAGGGAAACATACCGCCATATTAAGGCAACCACCACCCACAACAAAACGGCAAAAGAGGCACAAATTGTATAATAAGGCCAAAGGCCCAGAGCTACGCCGAAGCTGGTGGCAACACCTTTCCCACCTTTAAATTTCAGGTATACAGGAAAGATATGCCCCAGGATGGCTGCACAACCTATGGCCAGCCACAGCCAGAGGAAGATAACCTTTCCGGTATTCGATTGAACAGATAGATGTTTGGTAAGGAACATTGTTGCTAACATTGGAATCATACCTTTTAGCAAATCGAGCAGAAAACAAAGGTAGGCCCATTTTCTACCAAGTGCGCGGGAAACGTTGGTTGCGCCGATATTACCTGAGCCAATAGAGCGAAGGTCTTTACCATATGCTCTGGCGATGAGTAGTCCAAAGGGAACTGAACCAAGCAAATACGCTATTATGATAAACGACACAAAAATCGCGTACATTATTTTCGGCCTTTCCTTTGCAAAATAAAATCATACACAGATAACAGATGTCTGGCAACCTGTTTGACGGAGACTTTTTCTTTAAGATTATCTGTAATGATAGCCTCTGACGTCTCTCGGATATTTTTCGGGTCCGTAAAATAGGTTATAGCTTTTGCCAGTGCGGAGATGTTTCCGGGTGTATCAATCACTTTACCGTGTCGATTGTCAACGAACAAATCAGTTGCACCATTAAATCTCGTGGTTATCACCGGCTTGCCGGCTGCTATTGCTTCAAGGATAAACCTGCTGGACGGGTCATAAAAAGTCGGCAAAATAGCAACATCGATTATTGAAAGAGCATTTTGAATGTGACTAACGTGACCTAAGAAAACGACTCTGTTGTGAACATCAAGCTTTTTTGCAAGATGACGGTACTTGTGCGTTTTGCCATTACCAGCCACTATCAAGAAAGCACTCCTTCCTGTTTTGTGATGCGTTGCCGCTAAGTGTAGAGCTTTTATTAAAACGGACAGTCCTTTTAATCTAAAATTATTGGCCACAAATAAGAAAAGGACGGGTTTGTCCGCTTCTTTAAGGCCCATTTGCATCAATACTTGAGTGCGGAGCCGGTCAGCAGCACCTGTGTCGATTGGCCTACTTACTTTCACACCGTTGGGAATAAGGACCAGTCTGCGTGATTCGATGCCGTAGTGTTGCTCAAACTGCCTGGCAACATATTCTGAAAGCGCAATGATTATTTGTTCGCTGGTCTGTTTGCATAACTTACGCTCGGCATGCAGAAGAATAGTTCGGCGAAAATTGGCAAAAGCCATGAGTTTTTTATAAGATTCTATGAATTTATTCTGATAACTAGCGGCGTTGCGCAAGACAGTCTCAGCATATGTCCCACCACGAGGCTGATAAACATCGGTAAAGTCGAAAGGCAAAACGCTGTGAATTATATCATAGTGATTTTCCGATAAGTGTTTTCTCAATGCCTTTGCAAAGCTGTAATAACACACACGTTTATGAGGCGCTCCACCACATAAGATGTGAGTGCTTTTAGTGTTTGCCTGGCCCGCGGCAGCAAGTATATCCACTTCGAGGCTGAGCCCGGATAAAGCTGCAGCCAATTCGAAAATCGAGCGTTCTGCTCCGCCAAGGGCTATATTTGCCCGCTCAATTATTATTGCAACTTTCTTGTTCTTAGCTGAATTATAAGGCCTGTTTCCGGACGGCCTGCAAAGAAAGGGGACAGGCCTGCAATGCTTTATATTGTGCCGAGCCATTCGCCTTGCTTTATTTACCACTTTACGAATAACCGCTTTGTCTTCCCTTGTCAGCTTCCTTTTATCAGCATAGCCAAGATAAAAACGAAGGCGGTCTGTCTTCGAAAAAATTCCGACTGGTGCCGAGTAATGAACCTGTGCAATATCTTTTATTCTAAGTCGCTGCCGGAACAAGACTGGCCTAAAGGCTCTCGCCAAATCTATCAGGCAGAAACCATCGCTCTGGCCGTAGAATATATGTGAGAAGTAAAGGTCCCGATGACGGTAGTCTGTTTCGTGGAATTTCCTCACAAAAGTTGCAAACCTAACGATAAAGCTTCTTCGCAGTTTCAAATTTCCACTTGTAGCCGGACCATAAAAGCAGTCGGGTAACTGCCGCTCGAGAGATTCGGCATCAGGTATTTTCTCGGTGGCTATAAAGCTTCTTTTTTCGAAGAAGAGACCCCATTGCTCACCATAGGAAATAATTTCCGGGACATTTA
>CAYSLN010000044.1:0-13709 GCA_964431825.1 uncultured Pirellulales bacterium
GCAGACGCTCGATTACCGGTCTGCCAGCTACCGGCCACAACGCTGTGGGCAAACGGGAGGCCAACCGGCATCTCCCGAAGTCACGACCGCCCACCAGGATTACCATTTTGATTTTTCGTCGGCTAACGGGGTATTTATTCATCAACTGCGTTTTTCTTCTCGATTAGTATAAATTAAGATGTGTATAGGATTTGTTAAACAGGGCTAAATTTCAGAAAATAGTTAAGTATAGTAGTATTTCTATGCAGTGAGCACCTCAGCGTTAATATCCAAGTCTTTGATCGTTTGCTTAATTTCAGTATGGTAAATAGGATTCATAATGATGATAGTCTGGGGTTTATAGCCCTTGAGAAAATCAGGGGCAATGACCTGCTGACCCGTGCAGGGAATGAATTTCCCATGCTTACTTGGATTAAGGTCAACGACGTATTCGATGCGTTCATAAGAAATGTCCAGCGCGTTCAGGAAAGTAACACCTTTGGAGCCTGCTCCCCAGACCACAATCCTGCTTTTTCGTTTATCAAGTTCTGAAAGTTTGTTCTGCCATGAATGAAGCTTTTCTTTGTAGGCATCATGGAATATTCTGACCAAGTTTTTGATTTTCTGGAGGCTGGATTTGCAAGTAGATGTAGAGTTAGTACTGCTTTTTGTAGGTTGAGCCTCGATAGTAAGGAACTGGCTGTTATACTGCTCGGCAACCTCGATTGGCTCGAAACCGGCTCGTACGAAAAGGTTAGCCAAAGACTGCGAGTTGAAATAAGAACAATGCTCGTAAATGATATCCCATACACCCATTTGCTCAAAGATGTATAGTGAGTTGGGAACCTCAAAGTAAACGATACAGTTATTTTGGCTGTCAATTGCCTTGCGGATACCAGTCAGAAAATCGAGCGGATGGTCGATATGCTCGAGAACATGTCGACAACAAATAAAATCAGCTTGACGGCTGTTATGTGAATCAGAATAGGTTTCGGGTAGTATTGTGACCGCAGAATTTTTTGAGCTGGCTGTAGCTTTCACCGGTGTGTAGCCTGGGTCGAAACCGACTGCCTGATTGTTGCCGAGCTGTTGCAACATTGCCAGAAAGTCACCTTTGCCACAACCAATCTCAATGATTTTTTTATTATAGAGTCTATAACACTGAACAAGTTTATTTGCTATGTTTTCTGCATACTTTTGAAAACAGGGGGAGAAATGCAGTGAATTCTCGTAAGCTGAGGAGTATTGCATTAGTTGCGGCTCGAAAACAACATTGTAAATCAACCCACAATCACCACAATACGCAAGATGAATTGGCGAGCGAGGAGCGGTGAGAGCTTTATCGTTGCTGTTCCATAGGACGTTGCAAAAGACCGGAGCGCTTTCGATTTCAAAGAAAACCATCATCCGCGAATGATGACAGGCTGGACATGACTTTTGCGCAAAGTAGCTTATTTGGTTAGTGTGTCTGTCTGTGTCTGTTTTCATTAGTAGGTTGCTACACAGCAAGTAAATCCGCTTCGATACCCAATCGCTCAAGGTCACGCTGAATCTCATCACAATAAACTGGATTCATCACGACGATTTTATCCGGCCTGTATCGGGTCAGGAATTGTGGTGAGACGATTTTCTGGCCGGTCCCGGGCATGTATTTGCCTTGTTTATAAGGATTAATATCAACAACGTACTTAATCTGATCCATTAGCTCGAGTGTAGTTAGAAAGGCTACCCCTTTTGAGCCGGAACCCCAAATGACCGCCTTTTGGCCATCAGCGATGATTTGTCGGATTGTGCCCTGCCAGTAGCTGATTTTATTTGAACAATTCTCTTTAAACTGCCCCCAGGTTCGGGTTAGCTGCTCTAAGTCATCTTCCAGCTCCAGGCTTGCAGAAGTTGGCCCGTCAGTTGGATAAGCCGTGATGATTATATATTGGTTGTCATAATCAAGATAAAGACCATCGATTTCGAATCCTGAAAAACGAAACAGTCTGGCCAGCGAGCCAGCGGTAAAATAGCTACAGTGCTCGTAATAGATATCCCAAAAAGCCCCTTCTTGAAGCACACGCATAACGTCAGGCAATTCAAAGAAAACAAGTATATCAGTGCGCTGTCCAATTGTCTTCCGAAGAGTTTGCATAAACCGCCATGTTGGAGCGATGTGTTCTAGGGTATGACGACAGCAAATCACATCAGCCTTTAGATACGCGTACTTCTCCGAGTAAAAATCCTGAATGAATTCCACCTGAGATTCGTGACCAGCAGGATTGCGCTGTGGGACATAAGCTGGGTCAATGCCGATTCCACAGTTGCCGCCTAACTTACACATCAAGGCCAGGAATTCACCTTTGCCACAACCAATCTCAAGAACTGTTTTATTATGAATGTCATACTCATCGATTAGCTTTCGAGCGAGCGACCTGGCAAAAGCGCTAAAACAGGCGGAAAATCCTTGGGTTTCTTCATATTGAGTGGAATAGTTGTGAACGTTGGCATCGAAACGGGTGTTGGTTATAAATCCACAACTATTACAGAAACCAAGTCGAAGGTGGCCTCTAGGATATTCTAATGCCTCAGCTCTGCTGGACATCAAGAGACAGCTATGGACCGGAATATCATCAATGGCGTAAAATATAGACAACCCTTCTGAATTACAGTTCGGACAGATCTGGTTCGGCTGCTCAGAAACATCAAGAGAAAGACCTCTTGACATATCTGGTGTTATTTTACTCATACTGACCTTTAAGCAATTATCGGTTCCGGTATTGGAATGATAAACTTACCCCCCTTGGCCCGGAGACCAGACTGCTGATAAAGAATTTCCTCTTTAAAGTTCCAAGGTAAGAGCACAACATAATCAGGCAGGTCCTCCATAAGCCTAGCAGGATCACAAATAGGGATATGCATGCCAGGCATATATTTGCCTTGTTTGTGAACGTTGCGGTCGACAACAAAGTCAATCACATCCGGTCCAGCACCTATGTAATTTAACATAATGGTTCCTTTAGCAGCGGCACCATATGCAGCGATGCGTTTACCATCACTTTTTAATCCCGAAAGCAAGTTCCGCATCTTAGTGCGAATATTCTGGGTTCTTGCACCAAAGCTTTCATAGTAATCATACTTATCCATACCCAGCTGTTGCTCTTGTGCCAAAAGTACCTTCACCGATTCCTGCACATCTTCGTAGGGATTGATGTACAGTCGTAAAGAACCACCATGGATGGATAATCGCTCGATGTCATTTAGGTAAAGGAGGTTTCGGCGGAAAAGATAGTCCAGAGAAGTGACGGAAAAATAGCACAGATGCTCATGGTATATCGTATCGAATTCGCTGTTATCAACCAAGTCTTTTACGTAGGGCACTTCAATAACTACCACACCATCATCTTTTAACAGGATGCGAATTCCTTCTACAAAACCATTCGTGTCAGCTACATGAGCCAAAACATTGTTTGCGTGGATTACATCGGCTTTCTGTCCTTTGTCCGCAAGCTGACGGGCAAGAGTCTTAGTAAAGAAGGTGCAAAGTGTGGGTACACTAGCTTTCTCGGCGGCCTGCGCCGGTCCGTCGGCTGGGTCGATACCGAGACACGGAATGCCCTTTTCGACATAGTTCCTGAGTAAATAACCGTCGTTACTCGCCAGCTCGACAACAAAACTATCTGTATCGAGTTTGCGTTTTTCTATCAGGGACAGAACATTTTTGCGAGAATGCTCCAGAAGAACATCAGAAAACGATGAGTAATAAGGGTAATCTTCGCAGAAAAGTTTCTCGGGTGGAACCGTCTGCAATATCTGAACCAACGAACATTTTGGACAATATGCCACTTCAAGAGGAAAGCGATCCTCCGTATCTCTAAGCTGAACCTCAGTAAGCAATCCATCCGACAGAGGCATAAGCCCAAGATCCAAAACCCCAATCAAACCCACTTTTCCACACGACCGACAACGTGCTTGCTGGCATTTTTGCTCTAAATTATTATCACTTGTAATCATAGAAATTATCTCCTCCATATTTTTGCGAGTTACTCTTAAAGAAAATTACTGCGATTTGAAACGCAGGGTTTCATCTAAGATCCCATCTTTTAAGAGCTTGCGGATATGCCCGATTCTTTGATATCTGGGACCTTCAAAATCTTCGAGGGTTACACCGTATTTTTTGTATGCTTCGTAAAGTTCCTTAGCACCTCGCCGGGCGTTCCACTGAGAATGGAAGCCTGGTAATACTTGGGACAACCGGTCACAATTGACCTTGTAGCACCGCTCGTCCGGAGAAGCACCTTCGGCAAACTCAACATGACAATCTGGCACCGTTTCACCCACAATTTTGGCAATATCCCTAATCTGAAGATTATCTGTAGTCACTCCGACATTAAAAGCCTTATTATGAACCAGCTCCCGTGGAGCTTCCAGCACAGCAACAAAAGCCCTTGAGATATCCTCGATGTGTACGATCGGCCGCCACGGGCTGCCATCGCTTTTCATCATAATCTTGCCTGTTGTGAAAGCCCAAGCAACCAAATTATTTAGTACCAAATCAAAACGTAGCCTGGGCGAGACACCATAAGCAGTCGCATTCCGGAGAAAAACAGGACTAAAAGAATCATCCGCCAGTTTAGCTACATCCTGCTCCACCAACACCTTTGAGACACCATAAGGTGTAACCGGATTGAACTCTGATTCTTCATCTAACATCTTCTCGCCACCGCTTCCATAGTTACTACACGAAGATGAAAAAATAAAACGAGTGATACCAACACTTTTTGCCAATTCGGCCAAACGAACCGATGCTTTGTGATTGATCTCAAATGTCAATTCCGGATTCAGGTTACCCAAGGGATCGTTTGAAAGACCAGCCAGATGCAGGATTGCATCAAACCCTACCATATCAGAGACCTGAACATCGCGAATATCCTTTCGTATACACGGTATATCGGGGACAGCTTCTCCAAAAGTACATTGTCTATACAGGTCGCTGTCAAGCCCTACTACCTTGTGACCTTTAGACACCAACATTGGTGTTAGAATAGTTCCAATATATCCGTGAGACCCTGTTACTAATACCCTCATATTTCAGCTCCTAATTTTTACAATAAAAGATGATTTTCTTTTTGACGGGCTGATTTCAGCAACTGCCTGTTTACTCTCACTCTCTGAGCCCCAAACCTTCCACGGTGCATTTCCCGAACACCAGAGATTTTCAAGTATGTGCTTCTCACGCAATGTATCCATGCATTGCCAAAAAGAGGTATGCCGATACGCCATTAATTGGCCATCTTTGGCCAGTCGCTCCATTGGTTCTTTTTCCCACTGGGTCTGATCACCGTCAATGTAATCAAAAACACCAGGTTCAAGTACGAAAAAAGCACCGTTGATCCATCCTTCCTGAGTCTGAGGTTTTTCCGAAAATTCTCTCACGACATCGTCATTAAGCTCCAAGTGACCATAACGAGCCGTTGGTCTAACAGCTGTAAGGGTGGCCAACTTGCCGTGCGACCGGTGAAATTCGAGCAGTCTGTTTAGGTCAACATCCGATACGCCATCTCCCCATGTCAACATGAAAGTCTGGTTGCCTAAATAAGGCGCTAATCGTTTGATGCGCCCCCCTGTGAGAGTTTCCAAGCCTGTGTCAATCAGGTGAACCGTCCAATCAGGGTGTTCATTATTTTCGTGCAGCCTCACATTACCGTTTTTTGTATTGACCGTCAAATCACTGTGGAGCGAGTAATAATCTATAAGATACTTCTTGATGTATTCTCCCTTATAGCCAAGAGCGATGACAAACTCGTTATAGCCGTAATGTGAATAATGCCTCATAATGTGCCAGAGAATTGGCCTGTTACCGATTTCAACCATCGGTTTCGGCTTGACAACCGTTTCCTCCGCAAGCCTGGTTCCGACACCACCTGCGAGAATTCCAACCTTCATAATTGCTCTTCCTCCATAAATGTTTTTTGCTATGATTGTTTCTCGGCCTTGCCTACTTCAGCAAGAAACTTCGATATTCTATTGGCAACTGCTTCCACGTTAGTTTTTCTCTGTCGTGGGACAAATGTTTCTAACTCTGCGATTTTTGCTGGCAGGTCCTCTTGTTGATATGCCACCAATATGTGACCGAGCTGCTCAAACTTTCTCGCGATTGCCACCTGATGGTTATTCACGACTTCGTTGTATTCCTTCAATCTGGGTACAACAAGCAACGGCTTTTGGTAGCTCATAGCTGCGATGATACTTCCCATTCCTGCGTGACTGACAACAATTGATGCCTGTTTAATTGTGTGATCATACTCATTTTTTTCCAAGTATCTCACAAACTCAAAATTGCGCGGCTGATATGAGCTGTTGCCGACCTGTGCAAATACCTTCTGTTTTAAACCACTCTGGCTGACGAAATCATCGATGGCTTTCACTAAACGGTCAAACGGAAATTGTGTTCCAACGGTTAGAAAAATCATACTACCGTTCCAACAAATTCAACCTTTTTGTATCGACTGGCCAGTTCCGGCCATTGTACTAAGAACAAATCCGCAATTCGCCGGACAATTCTGCCTGAGAGCGATATTTGCTCCACGTTGGTAATGCTGTCAACCCATATAACCTTCGCACCAAGCATCTTGCACAGAAGACATAACATACAGCCAGCCGCTGCACCTGTGCTTATCACAACATCAGGCCTTTCCCTGAAAGCAATTCTGATACACCGCAGCAATACCTTGAGCATCCGTAAAGGGTATTGCCGGTTGCACTCACCCACAACATAAACTCCGCGGGTTTCGCTTAGTTTATCCCGCATCACATCTACAGTCGTGACATAAAAGGTCTCATGGCCTACCCAACTTTCAGCCAACCTGAGCAATTGGGATGTATGCCCACCTCCCGAAGCAACTAGACAGACTCTCAGCTTTTTATGTTTATTCACGGTCAATGCTTTAGCCTAAATTTGTTTTTCTTTAAATAACTCGTGGAGCAGTAATTCTGCCTTACTGTCCCATGTATCATTCTCGACTTTCCCTCTTCTTGCAGCAATACGCTCCGGACCATCTTCCTTTAAAGCTTTTGTTATACACTGAGCGAATTCTTCCGGTGTTTCGGCCTGATATACCAAACTCCGATATTTCTGCAATTCCCCAAACGGTGTGCTAACTATGGGTTTACCAAGTGCGAGATACTCTTTAAGCTTAATGGGGTTGCAAGCTTCTATCCAGCAGTTCTGCCGCCAGGGCATGATCGCAACATCAAAACACTTACCATAAAGAGGGACCTGCTCGTAGGGCTTTTGCCCAAGGAACCACACGTTTCTTTTCGACAGCAGCCCATTACAGTTTGCTGAGATATTTCCCACAAACACAAAATTCACCTGTAGCAGCAAATCTACCACCTTCTTTACAAATTCAATAACAGAAGTATGGCCGTCAATACCACCGAAAAACCCCACAATTGGTCGAGGAATATTAACAATATCTCGAGGTTTTCTTTCATACTTCTCTGCAAATGCAAACATTTCGTAATCTACGCCGTGGTCAAGATAAATAGCCTTCTTACACTGGCTGGCCTCTTCATCGTATAAACTTTTATTAACATATATTGTGAGGTCGGCATTAGCCTTCAGCCTTCGGTCATATTTGCTTATGACCTCGAAATCAACGTCAGGATAATCTTCGAAACGGTCTGTCCTCTGGTAAACCAACTTAGCCTTTTTCCTCCTAAGAGCAATGTCACAAGCAGTAGGACAGGCAACCCAAATGATGGGTGTGTTTATCCCTATTTTTCGTCCAACACACCAGATCTGAAAACGTAGAAGTATCTCATTTAGCCATTTAGCCCAACTAATATGCTGAATTGGCAACGAAACCGGACTGTACACCCAGAAACCTTCCTTTGTTTTTTTAAGGCCTGTAAGTATGCTTTTAGTCTTGCGTACAATTTTGGGGATGAGCTTTCGGCCCTGACTTATATTTAACCTTTGTGTAACAATTGAGTTAATATAAAGTACAGTACCTTTTTTTGCGAAGCGCCTCATCAGCTGCATGTCAATATGGCCACGGTTGTGATACCACCAATCCTCACCTCCAAAGCAAAGAAAATCTATGTTGCTCTCCCTGATCATCAAGCTACCCTTTTACAAGCAAACCACGACCGCCCATGAAAGCTTTAAGAGCACCTCTGATATATGTACGAGCTGTCCGAATATAACCATTTCTGCCATTGCTTGAAATAACAGCCAATCCCAGCCAGAACGGCACTCTCAAAAGAAAAAAAATTGCAACCAGAAAACACGCCACAGTATGAATAAAGCGGCCTTTATGCTTCTTTAAAAAAAGTAATATGCTCCCTCGCAGTTGTAATGTCATTTCGGGCTTTCTTTGCTTGCTGCTGGCACCATGAAGATGAACGACTTCAGCAACTGGTGTGAATAGTATTTTCCAACCGGCCTTCTTGAAACGATAACACCAATCGGTCTCCTCACCATACATGAAAAACTGTTCATCCATTACCCCTACCTGCTCAATTGCCTCACGTCTTACCAACATAAAACAACCCGTTACTACATCGACTTCCTTCACATTATCCCTGTACCACCAAGTCATCCTTTCGCGACCGAAGAATCTGCTTGTCGGGAACAGTTTGTAAAGGTAGCTACTTGAAAGCAGCATATTCAAAACGGACGGAAACATAAAACACGTAGATTGTAATGTCATGTCCGGATTCAGAACGCGACAACCTACTACAGCAGCACCCGGATGAGCATCAGCAAAAGATATAGTTTTTGGTATACAGCTGTCCAAGATGACAGTATCGCTGTTAAGCAAGAGTATATATTGTCCATGGGCTATTGCCAAACCTTGATTATTAGCTGCGGCAAATCCCAGATTTTCGGTATTCTCTATTATTGTCACATTGGGAAATTCGGCTTTGAGCATATGTACTGAATCATCTACGGAGGCATTGTCAATTACAATGACCTCGAATTCGAAACTTTCGGTTTGCACGTAAATGGACTGAAGACAATCACGAAGGACGTCAGATGTGTTCCAATTAACAACGATTATTGACAGATCCATTTACACACCTAAGTATTGGCGATTTCACAATTGCCAAAATATCCTCGGTTGTACAACCTGTGAAAAAGGGCATACTATGCACTGCTCTGATTGATTGCATGACCGTAAATATCAACTAAAACTTCAGCTGCTCTTGCCCATGTTAGCTGATCCAATTCGGCCAGACTATTTTTTTGCAGCATTTGATAAAAGCTTCGATCCGAAGCTAGCATATTAATGTGCTTTCGGAGAGTGGCTACATCACCGACCCTATGTACTAGACTATCATGCATGTGCACACACTGAGCTCCCGAAGCTTCTGACACCAACAATACACAGCCACAGGCCCTTGCCTCATATGTGACCAAGGCACTACCCTCTTCAATGGATGGCAGGATTAATGCATGACACTTTTGTAATAAGCCACTGACATCATTTAGAAAGCCCACCTCCTTAACGCTTGGATGAGCCAGCTTCTTGGCCAGGAAATCTCTATAACCCTGAGTATAATTGCCACAAATGTAGAAAATACCATTCTCAGACGCCTCTGATGCAAGCCAGGCATCTATGGCATAATGTAATCCCTTCCTTGGTTCACAGCTGCCGACAAATGCCATTTTAAAGTTGTTATCATTTAGCCTACTATCTGTAGAATCAAGCGTGAACTTGCTTGTATCGAACCCGTACTGATGTCTGGCAATTTTTCCCTTGCTAAATCCCTGGTCTTGAAAAGTTCTGGCAACAAACTCCGAAGGGCATAGCAACAAATCTGCTAATGCATACTCATTCTCCTCACGATGCAGCCGCTTGGCGTTATAACTGTGAGAGTGAGATTTATATAATTTGACGCCCAGCTTTTTATGCTCCTGCTTGACTACCTCGTATGCATAACGTGTGTGACAGTTTGGTCGTTCTACGAGGGTTTTAATTCCCAGCTTACGAGCAGTTCTCAGTGTTTCTTCTGCACCAAGTGGCCAGCAGTGTATGACATCGATATTGGATTTGCTGTTAGTCTGTTTAATCGCATTAGCTACAATCCTATCGTGAAGCGCCGCAGCTCTTTCCGTCCCAAGTAACCTTATTGGTAACTTAACTCCCCAAGGTACCAGTGTTTCTCTTAAATAACTTAAATCATCAATAGGTTTTTCACAACTGCCACAATACAGTTGAACATCTATACCTTCTTGTAGCAGACCAGAGACCTGGTGCCATGCTGTGGCACCAACGCCGGTGGTACCTAACCTCGATGGAAAACTGTATACTGCAGTTATTTTCCGCATCCTATGTTTCTGCAAGGATTATATAACTTGAATTCTTTGAAACAATTAACATAAACAAACACACAAATACCAGAGCTTATTACTACCGAACCAAAATCCTGTGCTGTTCACTCTGATCGAACTTACTCATACTGTAAAGGTCATCCAAAAATTCGAACTCATCGGTATACTGCTTGGCCAAGCTAAATATAGCCGCATCTTCCGGACAGTTGGTAAGCAAGTGACCTGTTAACTTACCGGCTTTTTTTACAATATGTGTTATAGGGCAATGAGTTATTGACGAAACTATCCTTCCCTTCAGGAAATAACATCCTCCTCGAATGTAAGTAAAATTACTATCAGGGTCTGTGTAAGTCTTCCCAACTATGGAACTCTCTGACTCTAAGACTTTCCGCAGCGAGATACCCGAGAGAAAAATTACATCTGAGTCCACCTTTGCAATATAGTCTTCCCGGCTTATACTTTTATTGATTTCCCTAAGAGCGTCTAACTCGCTTAGTATTCGTGTTAGTCCTTTCTGAAATTTATACTTCGTCTGATTGATGATTATTCTTAAACCATTGTAAGAGTCTTCGAGTCGAGATATTTTCTCGGCACTTATCAGGTCACTTTTATCAATATATATGTAAATATCCCCGACAAAGTCCAAGTTCAGCTCTTCTAAACTTTGTAATGAAGCGAGTAAGTATTTGAAGTGCTTATTGCATGTGAAGTATACGGAATGTATTCTTTTTTCATTGATTGTGTGTTTAAATTCTCTTTCTACGAAGCAATTTGATTTGACCTTCCAGTCATAAATAATTGAATAAAAGTAGGAATAAGGCGAATCAATTAAAGAACACAAATTCTGTAACTTTTTCCTCATCTTTAATCTGATATCATCAGGAAGAATACCCTTTAGCATGAGATAACTTTTTCTTTGTTTGATCCATTCAAACAGCTTCATTCTTTCTCCAAATACATAGCCTCAACATTTACTTTACCATCATTGTGAAAGCGACTGTTTCACTTAATTGGGGTCTTAGCAAACAAAGGAAGAAATTGAGTACCAAGAAAGGATACCAAAGTTTAGTTCTGCCCCGAACATAGTATTGGTACGAATCATCAACATAAACTTGATCAATAACTTTAAATCCAAAACGCTCAGCGAGTGAGCACATGACATCACCTGTAAACCAGCAAGTATGTTCAAGGTTGATTCTCACTTTGCCGGTAAAAAGACCGGCTAGGCGGCAGTTTCGCCTTAGCATGTCTCTGATTTAATCCTAAGATGCTCCTTGGCTTAATTTTGAGTTGATATAAAAGTCTGGGAATTCCCTCTGTAAAGTATCTTGGCCTGACCCGTGGTATCCCGACATAATGACGAACAACAGTATCATCTGAAGTACACCCCAAGGTTACGTCGTAACCGTTTGACAAGGCATGAGATTCCGGAAATATTGCTGCACACATCGCGTAATAGGTTTGGCCCGACCAGTAATGCTCAAGATCAATTCTACCATCAGTTTTGATGAGACCAAGCATTTTCTCCAGATGAATGAATTCTTTTTCACGCAATCGTGTTATCAAAGAAAAACCACAATTGAATGCCTCGGGGAGGAACAAGCCAGTGACTTGGTTGAGAAGTTCGATATCGGCTGAATAACATGACCGGACGTCTTTGTTCCATCTACAAACAAACTCACCAGAAGATAAGGCCTTTCGCAATTCTATTGGATCTCGAAAACACAATACATCTGAGTCCATTATGATCAGGCGATCAGATTTTCCAAATAAATGAACATCAACAACTTGAGAACCAGACCAGTAATTGCAGCGCCAAGTATAAAGGGCAGGAAATTTTGGTGCAATCTCAGTTGATACCCTGTTATCAGCCGCTTCTTTCGAAACAAAAACCAAGTCGGGAATTATACTGCGCCACTCCACAACGTCTTCTTGGTTCATGGTACCATCAGAGTGAACGTATAAAACGGCATTTTGCAAAAAGCGCAGGACACTCCAGCTTGCCCAGATGCCCATGTCTAACTGTGCCTTGCCACAGAACATATGAACCTCTACCTGCTGGTTAGCTACTGGAGGTAACTGTGGCAATTTAGACACCATAGTGCGTAATTGAATACGTAACTTGGAAGCCTTTTTTTCTTTAAACTTATACGGCCAGCAGTCCAAAACTTTGTACTTTAATCTTCCAGTGGTGCGTCTTAGCTTAGATTCAGACATGTAGAGATTTCCATTTTGATGAATGCACTTATTGCGACCGTTCCTCTTACATCACGATAATAAAGATGGATAGTATATAGATTTCACTGAAGGGAATTTCACAGAGTCGCAATTCTTCTATCCATAACAATTTTGGCTGAGACTGTAACAAAGAGGATTATTTTTTCTATAGCAGGATAAAGCCGGTCTTCCATAGTCTGAGATTTCATAAACTGTGGCGATAATGCACAATACGAGATACAATAACAGTCTAATCTGGCCAAAATAAGCAACACCGAAAAAGGATATACAATGGCCGAGTACACAAACGCAGATACACCAGGTAAACCACTGTTTGTCCTTTGAAATGGGTTGCAAAGAATAATAGGCTGGAATTCTCACGGCCATGATTAGGAGATATACAAACAGGGCAAGCGTAACTAAACCTCCATTCACACCTGATGCAATGTACTGGTTGGTAATATCAAACAAACCAGGTCCCCAATGTGAGGTGGTGCGTGTACCAATAATTGCCCATTCTCCGAAGTGTTCTATAGCCTTATCAATCAAGATATATCTATGCCAGCCTGTTGAACCACCAACCAAATTAACCCGAGAGATTAAGTGCCAAACAGGCGCTTTCATCACCAGGTGCAGAGCAACTGTCAGCCCGCATAATGCCCATACAACCTGCTTACCATATCGTCGGTATCGAAACAGCGGCAATAACAGAACTATTACTATAAGAGTACCTAAGGGTGTGCTTGAAGCAGTAGCACAAACTATAAAGACACTCGCAGCGGTTGCAGCCCAGTAAAGTATTTTCTTCTTCTCTGTCATTGCCAGCCCAACAAACAAAGGTACCAGTGTAGCCCAGAATAAACCAAGCATTATTGAGTGTGGGAACGATGCCTGACACCTATAGCGTCCTTGTCTGACATCGGTTACGACTCGACCCAGAACAGCAAATGGATTGCTACCGTTAGCCCATTCAATTGCAACGAGGGGTGCCAAAAACAAGACACAGATGGCCATAACTTTAATGGCAAAAATAATGTCGGACCATGAGCGAATATTTTGTCGAAACAGCCAGTACAAACCAATGACATCAAACAATCCTCCACACTTGTAAATCAAAGCTCGCATGTCACTCCATTGTATGACGTATACGACAGCACCTACAACTGCCCATAGCATTATAAGCTTGTCG
>CAYSLN010000045.1:0-13574 GCA_964431825.1 uncultured Pirellulales bacterium
AAGGAGTGTATTTTGTTGCGAAAGGATGTTGTGATGGAAAGTACGAAAATGGAGAGGGGGCTTTTAATACTTTTTGTGATTATTGGTATGCTCACGTCGTCGGCAGTGCTTTCAGGCAGATATATCCTCTCGCTGGATGCCAGCCGTACCGGCAGCGGGCTTAGTGTCGGAGATGACCGCTATTTGACGAGCACTTCCATGGCAGATGCAACGCAGATTTTACTCGATGCGGGATTTACGGTTGGTGTAACATCGGTTTTTGACGCTGCCAACATTGCTGGTGCTGACGTGCTTTACACCGGAGCAGTCGATGTTGACTTTACTGCTCAGGAAGTAGCGGATGTTCAGGCCTTTGTCGATGCCGGTGGTGGTCTGGTGGTCCTGCGTGATTGGGGCGATTACTACCCAGCGGCAGACCCCCTGGCTGTGGCATTTGGTGCTGTGTATAATTTGGGGCCTTTCGGAGTGGCTTTTACTGCAAGTGCGGTTGATATGACAGCCGCGCATCCGATATGGAACGGCCCGGCCGGTTCTGTAACCACCTATGAACAGGTCTATTCAAGTAGTGTCTCCGGTGTTACGGGGATAGGTGAACATAGCACCTCACCAGGCCAGGTCGGGCTGGCGGTGACTACTTACGGTGCCGGCCGTGTGGTTTTCCTGACCGATGGGGATGCCTGGGACAGCCTGGGGGAACCCGTTGTATTACATCCCGGCAATAATAACGCAATCGTATGGGAGAACATCTTTCACTGGGTTGTTCCTGAACCAAACACTATTTTCCTGCTTGCGTTTGGTAGCCTTGCATTGCTGAGAAAACACGGGACGTAAAAAGTAGCCCGTCGCTTATGGTTAATTACTATTTTTAATCAGATTTGGGCTTTTACTCTGGAGCCATTGGGGCAGTTGTTCGCGAGTTATATTTTGCCACAATCCTTTTTTAAGACTACGAGCACTGGCCTGCAGTTGCTTGTACTTGTTATAAAAGCTGTGATGAAATCGCAGGTCGGCATATGCGAAACCTTCAGATATCAGAACTTCATTCAGAAATCTACCATCGGGCAGTTGCACATAGGCCAACAGTCTACCATATTTTCCTCTGGTGTTATTGCCTTTGTCGAGGTAGACCGCAACTGGTTTTCCGAGAGTTAATTTCGTTGTGAATTCAGCGGATTCCGGGCCGAAGTACATTACACCTTTATCAGGATGTTTTGTTTCCGGCGTATCAATTCCCAAAAGCCTTATTCTTGTGTGATTATATCGGTTCTCAGGTATGTCTATATCAATAGTATCGCCATCAACAACATTTATAACGGTGAATATCCTGGTATGATACTTCTCAAAATCGCGAGCTTTTTCTTGATCTTTGGAATTGGGCTGAGATTGCCACCTGTCCTTAATCGAGCTGTGGTCAAGCCAGATAAAAACAACTGCAATCAGCAGGCACAAGACAAGTATGCCGAATCGGCTGCGTCTGCCCATTGCGTAAGTGCTTGTGTTTTTTTTACTCAATCAGATACTTTGCTCACTATGCTTCTGCTCGTTCTTGAGCAGGTTTGTCCAGTTCAAAGGCAAGACAAACTACCTCAAGTGCTTTCTCGGCCTGGTCCTCATCCACGGTACAACTGATACGGATTTCGCTTGTTGTAATTGAGTCGATATTGATTTGAGCCTTGGCTAAAGCGCTAAACATTCTGTCTGCTACGCCATAATGGGTTCGCATACCAACACCGACCACGGATAGCAGGGCGATGTCATCTCGGGTGAAAACGCTTTGGCAGCCAACTTCGTCCTTGATTTTCTCTGCGGCCTCTTTAGCGATGGCCAAATCCGAAAGACCAATCATGAACGACAAGTTCGCCTTTTCGGCACTGACCTCTGTTTGAATGATGTCATTGACAACCACCTTAGCCTTTGCCAGGTGAGCGAATACCTTTGCAGCGTTGCCCGGGATGTTATCAACGCCGACAAGAGCTATCTTGGCCATATCTTTTTGTACAGTTGCTCCTGTGACTACTACACCTTCCATTTGTGGCACCTCATGAGTAATTATTGTCCCCTCTGTTTCTTTAGCACTATTCCTCACATGAATCTTGACATCATATTTCTTGCCGAAACCCACTGCTCGAATATGCATAACACCCGCCCCGAGGCTTGCCATCTCGAGCATTTCATCATAACTGATTTGCTCCATTTTGACAGCGTTTTTGAATAGTCTCGGGTCGGTTGTGTAGATTCCGTCGACATCGGTATAAATTTCGCATTCCTCAGCTCCCAAGGCTGCAGCCAGGGCAACTGCGCTTGTGTCTGAGCCACCTCTGCCGAGCGTGGTTATGTTTCCGTGCTCATCTATGCCCTGGAAACCTGCGACGGTAACGATTTTGCCTTGGTCTAATTGCTTATGAATTCGCTCGGCATCGATGCTTTTTATCTGTGCCTTTGTATACGCGCTGTCGGTCAACATTCTGATTTGGCCGCCGGTAAAACTGATTGCATTGTGCCCCATAGCTTCGAGAGCCATAGCGAAAAGAGAAACTGTTTGCTGCTCGCCGGTACTGAGCAGTTGGTCAATCTCGCGTATGGGCGGATTAGGATTGAGCTCCAGGGCGTCAGCAACTAACTGGTCGGTCTGCTTGCCACGTGCTGAGGCCACCACTACAACCTGGAAACCGGCCTTTTTTGTTTTGATTACTCGCTCAGCAGCCCGGCGGATTTTTCCTGCGTCTGCGACCGAAGTTCCACCAAACTTTTGTACAATTATTGCCATTGTTAACCTGTTGAAATTTAAGTATTATTTTTTCGCCGTCTATTGAATTAGGCTTCGATGCTCGAATACTTTAACTTTTTAAGAAATACTCCATTAATTCGAAGCCCTTATCTATTTTAAGCCCTGACTTGGCAGCGTTGGCTTCGCTGAAAGTCATATGCAAAACTTCATTGATGTCATTGCCTGCCATGGCGAATGGAACCGGCTCTGCTGAGTGGGCGCCGCTTTGTATCGGCGTTGGATGGTCCGGCATCACGAGTATTCGCCAGTTTTCATAACTCTGAAGTGCTTCGAGCACAGGACCGATGATATATTTGTCGATCTGCTCAATGGCTTTTTTCTTCATCTCAGCGTTGGCATTGTGGGATGCTTCATCCGGTGCTTCTATGTGGACGAAAACGATGTCGTATTTGTCAAGGGCTTCTATTGCAGCAGAAGCCTTACCCTGATAATTTGTGTCGACAAAACCAGTGGCGCCAGGCACGTTTATCACGTCAAAGCCTATGAGTTTTGATAAGCCTCTTACCAAATCAACGGCAGTGATGGCAGCACCTTTTATTCCGAACCGTTTTTGAAAACGCTCCATTTGGGTTTTCCTGCCCTGTCCCCAAAGCCAGATGGAGCTGACCTGATTTTCGCCCAGGTCTTTTCTGACTTTATTAATATCGTGATTTTCAAAAAACTGTTTTGAACGGAACATCAGTTCTCGCAGCAAATCGGCGCCTTTGCCACGTGGTAAAATCTTTTCTACCGGTGTACCTATATAATCGTGCGGAGGATATGTCTGAGCGTTGAAATCAAAATCCTTAAAAACCAACAGGTGCCTGTAGCTTACGCCGGGATAAAAGCGAATTTTATCGTTGCCGAGCCGACTCTCTAACACTTTTATCAATTTACCAGCCTCTTCTGTAGAGATATGTCCGGCACTGTGGTCTGCCATTTTGCCGTCGGCTATGGTAATCAGATTACATCTGAAAACCCAATCATCCATGGTTAACTTGACGTTACGTGCCACCGCCTCGATTGGCGCGCGGCCGGAATAGTATCGCCTTGGGTCATAGCCCAGGAGACTCATTTGAGCTACATCACTGCCGGGTTCCATATCCTTGGGGACTGTTCGCACAAGACCTAATCTGCCTTGTTGGCTGATTCTGTCCAGGTTGGGTATTTCAGCGGCTTCGAGCACGGTCTTGTTACCGAATTGCTCCAGTGGGTTATCCGCTGCGCCGTCAGGAACTATTATCGCGTATTTCGTCGTCAATCCTTGTCCTCCGGTATATCCACGATTCTTATGCAGACAGGCTTTCCGCTAATAACGTCCAGTTCTCCCAGCTCAGCTAAAGCAGCAGTCATGTTTTTCTGCTGGGTAGGATGCGTTATGATTACTACCGGTACAGTGTTGTCGGGTCCGGTGCCTTCGTGTTGTAATGTTCCGGACATACTTATCTGGTGGTCGCCGAGTATTTTGCTATAGCTGGCTGCTACGCCGGGCTGGTCCTTTGCCATGACCCTGATATAAAACCTGCTTACACAATCGTCGATTTTCTCTATCAGTGCCTCTGTTTCGTTCCTTGGTTTGAGGTGCAGGTGCCGAAAAGTAGTAGCAGAGTTGCCCAGAGCGACATCGATGATATCTGCAACAACTGCGCTTGCGGTTGGCATCATTCCTGCTCCTCGGCCGTAGTACATTACCTGGCCGACGGCACTGCCGAACATACTAATGGCGTTAAACGGACCTTCTACGCGGGCAAGGGAACTGTCCTTGGCGATAAAAGAGGGATGCACCCGCAGAGAGATTTTATTTTGTTTGTCTTTCTGTGCGATTGCCAGCAACTTTAGACAGTAGCCCATTTCGCTGCCATAGCGAATATCATCTTTCGAGATTTCTTCAATGCCCTCAACATAAATATCTTCGAGTGCAATTTCATATCCGAAGGCAATAGAGGCAAGGATGGCGAGCTTGTGGGCACTGTCACCGCCGCTTATGTCTAATGTCGGGTTTGCTTCGGCATAGCCTTTTTGCTGAGCCTGGGCCAAGACCTCGGAGAAATCCTCATTTTTTGAACTCATATTAGAAAGGATATAGTTACAAGTGCCGTTAACAATGCCGTACATTGCAGAGATGTTGTTAGCCAGCAATCCGTTTCTGATAGCCGAAACTATGGGTATCCCTCCCGCACAACTACCTTCAAAGGCTATACAGCGTCTGTTTTGCTGAGCGGCTTTGTAAAGTTCATTGCCATGCTCAGCCAGCAAGGCTTTGTTGGCTGTAACCACGTCTTTGCCTGCCTGGAGCATTTTTAGTTGAATTTGTTTGGCCGCATCGGTTCCACCAACCAGTTCTACACCTATTTGAATGGCAGCATCATTTAGAAGCCTGTTTATGTCATTGGTAAGGATACCGTCAGCTAATTTTATCGGCCGGGGCGACTTGGTGTCGGTGTCCACAACGCAGGAAAGCTCCAGACGCAGGCCGGTTTTAGCTGCTATAGAATCAGCTTCTTCGCTTATCAGCTTTGCAACGCCACAGCCTATGGTGCCAAAACCGACAAGCCCTATTTTCACAATCTTTTCAGCCATAAGCATAAATTTTCCCCCGTCATTTTTGCACAAAGAATAGTCTTTTTTTACCTGCTGTTCTACAACAGATTTTATTTGTTGTGCTTCACTGTGGGTAGTTTATGGTTTCAATAGTCAATAATCAATAATCAATTAGTTTTAACCAGCAAAAACTGCAAAATAAGTGGACATATCAGGGCGATTGTTCTTAGTTACATTAGCTTCTATACTGATGGCGTGAGTGGTTTGCGAGAGTAATCTGATTAGATGGCTTTTAGGGCAGAAAAGGATTACGTCCCGTAACTCCTAAAACAGCTATTTTTCTTGACGAGGTGTCGGGAGATTTGGTATAAATAAACTTGTTGAGGCCGGTGTATTCTGGCCTCCTGAGCCGGTCGGTTTCTATAATTTTTCACGGAGGAGAGGTTGTATATTATGTTATGTGGGGTGTAGGGTCCTGACTGTGGACTTTGTAATCCGTAATCAAGGTTTCGTGCATTTCAGTTAGCAGCTCATGTTGAGCTTTTGGAGGAAGGAGGCAAGGAAAAGTCCTATAAAAAGGCGTCTTAGAGGTTTCGTTAAAAGTCCGAGAATGGGGAAAAAGAACTCCAACTTACAAACAGTTTAAATAATTGGAAAATCCTAACTGGGTAGGTATGGAATTCAACGGATGGAGGAGGTTTTGTTGGTTTTTTAACATTGTTTAGAGCAGGTATTCTTAAATTTATAGATTAATAGCTGAAGATGACACGCTTGAAGATGTTCGTTGAAAGCAACAACTATTTTGGTGTGCGGCCAAGGAATGGCATATTATCTTAACCTTTTATAGAGGAGAATTGTCATGTGTAAGAAGTTATGTTTTTTAATCTCTTTTATCTTGGTGTTGACTCTGGCACCTAAAACTTACGGCATAGTGATAGGCGACTTTGAAGACAGCAATGATGGGTGGGTGCTAATGGCAGCTGTGACCGAGGGGTCCACGATTGACTACAACGACACGGTTGGGGTTACATTAAACAACAGAAGCCTCAAGTTATGGGTTCCGATTGGTGAGGAAGACAACACTTGGTGGATAGAGGCTCTGCAATTCAACCTTTTGGCGGATCCGAATCTGGGGTTGGTTGATGAGTTCTTTAACAACGATACCTTCTCGATGGATGTGACGCGGTTAGTTCCCGATTGGCCGCCTACCGAGACATGGGAGGCGAACGCCTTCATTCTTGTTGTCAATGGTGGATCAGACTTAGGGGATTTCTGGGGCGACGTAGGTGACAGTGAATACTGGTGGACTACTATGCCAGATGCTAACCTTCCGAGGACTATCACCTGGGACTACTCTGGGGTAAAAGATGAATTCGACCCTAATAGCGTTACGTTCCTTGAGTTCTTGCTCATCTTGAAGACCGCTAATTACACCGAAGGGACTTACTACTTTGACAATATACAGTTGCTCAGCACTACGCCGGCTCACGGCCCGAATCCGGCAGACGGTGCAATAGATGTGCCGTGGGATACGATCCTTAGCTGGGTACCCGGAGTTTATACCGACACACACGATGTATATTTGGGAACTGATTTTAACGATGTCAACGATGCCAGCATAGGTAATGACCCGTGCGGCGTTCTCATGAGTCAGGACCAGGAACCGAACTTCTATAACCCCGGCGGGTTGGAATTCGGCACAACCTACTACTGGCGGGTTGATGAGGTCAATGAGGCTCACATCGATGAGATGTGGAAAGGTCCTGTCTGGAGTTTTACGACTGCCAACTATATTGTTGTGGACGATATGGAGTCTTACAATGGTCTTCTTCCCGACGACCCCAACAGCAACAACATATGGTGTGTGTGGAAAGAAGGATTTGGCTATGGCTCGGAGCAATATCCACCCATCTACTGCGGCAACGGGACCGGCTCATCTATAGGCGACATAAATACTGATTCTTATACAGAGGAGACTATCGTTCACGGAGGTGGGCAGTCGATGCCATATTATTACGACAACACTGCTACTGGTAGGAATTGGTGTGACGAACCGATCACACTCTTCTACTCAGAGACTGAGCGGACATTTGATGGGCCGCAGGATTGGACAGCTGAGGGAGTAAAGGCACTGACGCTATGGTTCTATGGCGACCCAAATAACGATGCTAATGCTACGGAGCAGTTGTATGTGAAAGTCAACGGTGTAAAGAAGCTATACGATGGTAATATGGATGATATAAGGGAAATAATATGGCATGAATGGACTGTTGACTTGACAGACTTTAACGGTGTGGACCCTAACAGTGTCGCCACACTCGCCATTGGGTTCGGTGACGAAGACAATACTACAATGCCAGGTGGTTCAGGTAAGGTGTACTTTGATGATATTCGGCTGTATCTGTCCAGATGCGTTCCTGCGCGTGGAAAACCTGTCGGTGACCTCAACAATGATTGCGAGGTTGGCTATGCAGACCTTGCGGTAGTAGCAGGGGACTGGCTCGTTACTGATTATAACGCCAATCCGCTGATGGCCTGGTACAAGCTTGATGATGGTTCCGGGACAACCGCCGTTGATTCGTCGGCCAATGGCAACAACGGCACCCTGGAAGGCAGCCCGGTGTGGGTTGTGACCGGACAGGTAAACGGTGCATTGCAGTTCGATGATGGCAATGACTATGTGGACCTCGGTGACGATGAGTTGTTCAACCCCACAGGCAGCTTCAGCATCGCGCTTTGGGCATACATCGAAGACTGGTCCCAAGAATGGTCCCATGTTATGATTAGCCGTCGCGGTGAGTGGGGCGTTGGCTGGCAACTGCGAAGGAACGGCGCCTGGTGGGGGCTGGGTGCTGCTGATGGTATATGCTTTTCGACAGGAGGCGTAGGTCACGCCGGCACTGCTATAAACGATACTCCCACCGATGCGCCTCCGCCGCTTAACCAATGGGTTCATATTGCTGCGGTATATGACAGCACCAACAGCAAAAAGAGAATCTATATAGATGGTGTGGAACAGGTAGAATACGCCACTGATCCATGGCCGATAAATCCGACCACGCACAATGTGTATCTTGGAGCAAGAGCTAACGCAGATAATGACGGCCAAGAGGCCTTTTTCACTGGCATGCTCGATGATGTCCGCTTATACGACAAGGCACTATTGCAGGAAGAAATAGCGAGTGTCATGGGTGGAGGTGAAGGCAGCGTAAGCCATTATCATCCGGTAGTGTCGCCAGCTGAGTTATACGAAGCTGAGCCACAAGGCTCCAAGGTGATTAACTTCATGGACTTCGCCATTTGGGCCCAGACGTGGCTTGATGAGCAAATGTGGCCGTGATAGTGAGTGTTGCTGCTAACCTGAATGGTTAGCGAAAGTATCGCATTAATTCGGGGCCCATGCTGATTTGCAGCATGGGCCCCGATTGTTTTTCGTATTTTGTGTTACGTACCGCACGTTGCGAGAGCGATAATTGGGGCACCCTCACCCAAAAAAAGTCAAATTCGGCTGGTATGATTATAGGCGTGATTTTAGCCAAGTAGACTCGAAAATTCAGATGTTCTTTAGGGTGAGGCAACTGTGATATTTACAAGCGGACAATTAGCCAAAATTCAAAAGCAGCATCTTTTGACTTCAAACTTACCGTAACAGATTGCGGATAGGAAAAAGTGGTTTAGTTTGCTACGTCATGTCGGATTTACCAGACTGGGATGGCATCTAAAGATAAATCTGTTCTATCGCCGATATTAGACTTAATACTCGGTATTTGCGTGTGGAGCGAGAAATGCTGTCGGTGCAGGTACAATCTGTTAATGAGAAATTGGCTCCCTTGCCTTTGGGTCAGAACGTCAAGGCTTTTCTCAATTACCTAACTGTTGAAGCAGGTCTGTCCAACAACACTGTTTTGGCCTATGGAAGGGACTTGAGAGGCTTTCTAAAATACTGCAAATCTGAAAAGGTCAGACAACTGCAGCAAATAAAGCCGGCCCTTATCCAAAAGTATCTGCGAGTCCTCACTCAGAACCAAAAGGGCGAAAGCTCGATTAAACGGTCTCTGGTTGCTATAAGGATGCTCCTGCGATTTGCCAAGCTAACCGGTCTTATCGAAGATGATTTTACCACAATCCTTGAAAGCCCAAAGGTTTGGCAGAAACTGCCTGCTATTTGCAGTAAACAACAGGTCGTCAATCTTCTAAATGCTCCTTGCCCCGACGAGCCTTTCTACTTTCGTGACAGAGCGATACTTGAGTTGCTTTACGCAACCGGCATACGCGCCAGTGAGTTGGCGGGACTGAAGACCTCAGATTTGAACCTTGATATCGGTTACCTGCGCTGCATTGGCAAAGGCAATAGAGAACGAGTAATACCAGTTGGCAGGGCTGCAATCGTGGCGGTGGAGCAGTATCGGAAAGAGCTGCGTCAAAAGTTAGCGAAGTCTGAAAGTCGTGATTTTTTGTTTTTGTCTCGAACAGGTCAGCCTTTGAGTCGTATCGAGATTTGGAGATTGGTTAAAAAATACGCAATTCGTGCAGGTATGCCGCGAAATTTAACTGTCCACACGTTGAGACATTGCTTCGCGACACATCTGCTTACCGGCGGAGCCGATTTGAGGAGTCTCCAGGAGATGCTCGGACATGTTGATATAGCCACTACGCAAATTTATACACACGTTGACCAGGAAAGGCTGCGCAGTATCCATAAAAAGTTTCACCCGAGACAGTAGAACCATAGGCCGTGACTCAAGGCACACGACCCGGGACACGAGAGAGGAAGATTGGATTTGACTTAAATGCAGATTCAGGGTTATTATGATGTCGAAGCTGGTGAGTGGAGTTTTATTTAAGGTCATCCGAATGGGCCCGAAACAACTATATCTGGTAGTGCTGCTGTTAATGGTAGGGTCTCGATGGGCCTGCACTGGTCAGGACAGAGCAGCTTTGCCATCTAACGGAGCAGTCGTGGAGGTTAAGCCTGACGAGCAATTAGAAATCAACCGAAATGCTCTGCTCAAAGGCCCAAGCGAAGATATACGCATAAAAGCGGCAACTGTGATGTTGTTTGGCGAAGACCCTCTGGCCAGAAAAGTTTTACTTGACGCATTAAAGCAGACAAGCAATCCCGCTGCACGGTCGGCTGTGTGCAGAGCATTGAGTCAAACCAGGGCGGCGCAGAAAAGTATCAGGAATAAAGAGGATTTTGCCCAGCCTTTGCTTCAGATTCTAAGCACAGATGATTCTGCCGGGGCTAAATTGGCGGCTGAAGCGACGTTGATTTTCGAGTATGGCCAAATAATGGAACGACTCGAGGCAATAACGGCAAATTCCTCACTGTCAGCCAGATTGAATGCAATATATGCATTGGAACTTCATCCGGATATCAGAGCGGTAATTAAACTTATAGAGTTGATTGAGGACACTGATGGCCGAGTAGTTACCGAAGCTGAGAGGGCCTTGTATTCTCTGGGCATACAAGTTGGCAGAGAAGCCAAAACGCGCAAGCAAGCCATAGACGAACTCAAACGTAAAGGCCCGGAGGTTTTCCTGCGAAATCGGCTTATTCGCCAGGAAGCAGAGATGCGCAAGCTCGAGACAGAGTTGGATTTATGGCAAAGGCGGTATCTATTGGCATTGGGTAGGGTGTATGAGACCATTAGTGATGATGCGGCCAAAGGTGCGTTTTTGGCTGAGCACCTGGGTGGTACCGAGGCGATAGTGAAATTGTGGGCGTTGGAGAAGGTATACCAATGGCGGGTAAGACCGGGGGCAACAAAACTGCCGGGTGTGATTGAACCTGTTCTGCTCAATTTGATTTCGGACCAGGACAGGGATGTTCGGCTAAAAACTGCCAAGCTGCTGTCTTTGATGGGTGAGTTAAATTCGGCACAACCTCTACTGGCACAACTGGAGATCGACCAAGATGATGAGGTCAGGACCGAGTTATTCGTTGCCTTAGGTGGAGCCTGCTACTATGCCTTTTTGTCTGATTCGCCGTTCAAAATTCCCGAGCAGATAAGAAAAGAGACCCTTGGATGGGCAGCGAAGTATCTATCTGAGCAAGAGCTGAGAAAGGCACAGGCAGGTGCTGAAGTCATGAAAAAGATGCTTGAGCAGAATGGACTAACACCCGTTGAGGTTGATAGATACCTCGGTATGCTCGCAGATAAATATATCCAGCAAGAGTATCCTTCCGATGGGGCTTTACGCGGGGAGTTACTCAGCGCTATGGCCGGGTTATGTTCACAGGGCAGTGCCTGTAAGGCTAAAGCAGGCAAGCTTTTTAAGCCTTTATTCGAGGAGGCTTTGCATGACGAAATGGACCGTGTGCGGGAGGCAGCTGTAGATGGACTTGTTTATATTGATAAGGCCGAGGTGCTTAAGGAATTGAGGAAAGATTTTGTCAACGACTCCAGCATTATAATAAGGAAGAAGTTAATTGAACTGGCCGGCGAAGTTGGAGGCAAAGAGGACTTGGCCTGGTTGGCAGATAAAATAGGCTCGAACTCTGAGAGCGAACCGGCCTGGCAAACGATGCTCAAGATATTCAACAACTCTGATGCGGCAGTTATGGACGAGTGGATAGGCAAATTTATCTCACAAAATGGAGAGTCAAAGTTATCTGATGGGCAGAAAACAGCTTTTCTTGAAATAGCGGAGCGAAGGGCAATCGCTGAAAATAAACCGGAAATACTACAAAAAATCAGGAAAGAGCTAGCTGACCTTTATACTGAAATGGGCCAGTTTGAACAGGCGGCAGAGTATTTAGGGTTGTTGCGTGAGACTGCATTGAACATGGAGGAAAAAGATGAGGTATTATCGGACTTGTTAGATGTGTATCTTTGCTGGCCGAGAATGGAACTTGCAGCTACATTGGTAGAAAACTGCTTGCTGGAAAAAGACTTGGACCCCAACAATCCGTTGATACGCTCGATAGACAATTATATGAGCAACCCCGGAAATGGAGTCGACCCTAACGCATTGTTAGGGGCGCTAAGCAAGGTCGAGATAAGAGACGCTACTCGGGACAGGCCAAAGTGGCGGGAACAACTGAAGCGATGGGCTGGCCATATTGCTAAGGTTGATGACTCGAATGAGGTAGAGGAAAGTGGTAATTAATCGTGGATAGCATGATGAAGGGCTGATAAAAAGGGTAGTTTGGCAAGATTTAACACTAAAAAACTAAAAAAAGTTAAATATTTTTAGTTTTTTTGAATATTTTTCAACTTTTTGTGTTTGTACATTCGGGGTTATTCTTATAAAATCGCCGTTCTATATTGGGAATTGGCGGAATGATATGTTCTTGGCCGAAGGGCTTGAGAGGTTTAGGTTTGCCTTATACGGTCTGGAAAGTGGGTCAAATTGTTCCCTATTGATCGATTCACCACTGTTACAGCCAAGGGTGAATTGGGTAACGCTGCTGTAGCTCAGTGGTAGAGCGCGTCCTTGGTAAGGACGAGGTCATGGGTTCAAGCCCCATCAGCAGCTAAGTGAGAACAGGTCAAGCTGAGGCAGCTTGTCCCACACCGAAGAGACTTGTGGGTTCTCGCCTTTCGGGAGAGGGAGGCGTTTTTTGTGTGGGATGTCGGCGAAATTGGCTGTGAGTTAATTATAGAAGTTTGAAGGAAGTTTTTCGAAAATAAATATAGGAAACAAGCAAAGAAAGCAAATGCTAACCCAACACATTGGAGGTTTATATTAAGATGGCTAAGGCGGTATTTGAGCGGACGAAACCACATATCAATATTGGAACTATTGGTCATATCGACCATGGCAAAACGACATTGACAGCTGCGATTACGATGCGGCTGGCTCACAAAAGAGGTGGGGGTAATATTAAGAGGTTTGAAGACATTGACAATGCTCCTGAGGAGAAAGAGCGTGGCGTTACGATAAATACTGCGCACGTTGAGTATGAGACAGACAATCGGCACTACGCGCACGTTGATTGTCCGGGACATGCTGACTATATTAAGAATATGATTACCGGAGCCGCCCAGATGGACGGCGCTATTCTGGTAGTGGCAGCAGGCGATGGGCCTATGCCGCAGACACGCGAACATATTCTGCTTGCACGTCAAGTTAATGTGCCAAAGATAGTAGTCTTTTTGAACAAGGTTGACCAGGTTGATGACCCGGAACTGCTCGAGCTGGTCGAACTGGAGATACGAGAACTGCTGAGCAAATATGAGTTCCCCGGTGATGATATACCTATTATTAAGGGGTCAGCTTTGGCGGCTATGGAGTCTGAGGGTAAGGATGATGAGGCCTG
>CAYSLN010000046.1:0-8160 GCA_964431825.1 uncultured Pirellulales bacterium
AAGGAACTCGACGTATGTGCGCTGGGCCAGGACCAGTTATCACCATTAGGAGTGTCGTTATGGCGGGCGGCCTTTAGGCCCATTGTCATAGTGCCGGTCACTGACAGTGCCGAGAACATGGTTATAGCGCGCTGTCTGTTTAGTTCATCCTGGTTTTCTGCGCTTATGACGTACCAGAGAGCCGCGGCGGAAAAATGTGTTGCAGGCGACCCGGTGATGTTGAAAGTCTCATCCCAAAAGTTACTAAGGCCTCGATGTCTTCTGAGATGGCTGGCAATGTGTTCATCGGTTCGCTCGTTGTGCATAGCCACGCTGGCGCCGCCAGCCAACAACAGAGCCACCATGTTATCTGTTCTAAGAAATGTATCCTTTAAACCTTCGAAGAATCTATCCGACGAATCGGCAAGGCAGGTCTTTGCGTGTTCAAACCAAAAAGGTTCTTTCGGCGGGACTTCTTCTTTAATTATCTCGTTGGGGATTTGCGGCGAATTTTGGTCAGATGCTCTTGATGTTTGCCCTCTGACGAGATTTGCACAGCTGACAGCTATGACTAAACATGCATAAAGCAATCCGGACCGGAATACATCCCGACAAAGCACATCCATTTCAGCAGTCTCAACCCCTCGAATGGCAATTAAAATCTGAGTCGAACAAAATTCCGCAAAATACCAAAAGCAAATTAGGATAATTTGAACATTGCGATTTTGGAGACCGAGTTACTCCCGGACTTCTTTATTTCTGTATTGGATATAAACATCACGCATCACGACATAGGGGTCAAGAGCATAGGACTTGAGGTCCTCGTACTCTCCGATGTGGAATGTGGTCTTGTTGGTGAACTTCGCAGCGTATATGCCGAACGAGAGCTCAACGGGTTCCACGTAGGATATCGGATTTAGAAACTGGTCCCCGGCGAAACCAATGGTATCGCGAAGTGTTGATGGTCCCAGGACTGGCAGAACCAGGTAAAAGCCATTTTCCAATCCCAATACACCCAAGGTCTGGCCCAGGTCCTCCCTGGTGGGTTCCAGTCCGTATTTATCCCATGCCGGGTCCCCAAGCCCCAGGATACCCTCGGTGGTATTGACTGCAAAGCGGTGTAGCTCGATGCCGGCAGAGCCTGTTTTTCCCTGGAGCAGGCAGTTTGCAAAACGAACGGGCGCGGCGAGATTGTTAAAGAAGTTATTGATGCCGATCCGCGTAGGTTCCGGTGTTATATCTTTGTATGCCTGGGCGAGGGGTTTCAATACCAAAAAGTAGCAAGTGTCATTAAACTGGAACACAAACCGATTTAAAGGCTCGAAGGGGTCGGCTATCATGACTTTTTCCTGTTCCAGCAAATCAAAATCGTCATCGGCAAATTCGTCTGAAGCCAATGGCGCATTGTCGGCGTCGTTGGGAGTGTTAAGTTGGTTTGGGGGAGTATCAGTAGTATGATTATAGGACGTTTTTTTCTCAGAGACCGCGCAGCCAGCAGTTATTATGGTAAAGAAGACGATAATCCAAGCTTGTCGTTTCATATAGTTTTCTTAATAATATGTTCCAATCTTCTTAATGCCAGCTTATTTATTTTCAACTTCTGAATTTTCTTTTCCGAACGCTTTGCTAAGAATAAGCAAACGAGGCAACAAAGCAAGGTCGGCAAGAATCGCGATAAACATGACTAATCCGGTAAGCAGGCCAAAATAAACGCTGGGTATAAAATTGGACATAGCGAGGATGGAGAAACCAATGATAATAGTAACCGACGTGTAGTACATGGCATGACCAATACTTTGGTGGCATCGATGCATCGTTTGCAGGTAGTTGCGGTCTCTCTGAAATTCATTTTTGTATCTATGGATATAATGAATGGTATTATCGACGGCGATTCCTATGCCGATGGACGCTATAGTTATTGTCATCATGTCGAGAGGTATGTCCAGCCAGCCCATTACACCAAGGGCAACCGCGATTGGGAGTATGTTCGGAAGCATAGCGATAAGAGCTATCTTCAGCGACCTAAACAACACCAGGAACATCAACGAAAGCAACAGCACGGTGATACCCAGTGTAAGTATCTGAGAGCCAAACAGGCTTTGGAGCATGTTGTTGTACAGGACCAACATGCCGGAAAGATGAACGTTTTCGGCGTCAAGGTTCAGCACGCCGGTTAGTTCTGCCCTAATCTTCTTCAGCAGCGCATCGCGTCTGAGGGTTTTCTCAGAGTCTCTGACTCGGACCCAAAAGCGGGCCTGATTATGTTCCACCGAGACATAAGGCCTGACCAGCATGGCCTTGAATACTTTCGGGGTTTCACTATAAAGCAGGGCGAGTTCAAAGCTATCCAGAGTCTTGTTATCGTTCAATTTCTCGACGATGCTCAAAAGGGTGGCCAGCGACAGAACCTTGCCGGTTTCGGGCAGGTTGTCAAGATAGGAGTGCACTGCTTTTATTCGGGTCATCTTTTCGGCGGTGAACCAGTATTTATCGCTCGCAGAGGCCTTATCGAGATCATCGAATTCGTCGAATTCATCGTCACTTTCTACTTCGGGGGTCTCGGTGGAGGCCGCCAAGGCATTGGGTTCCTCAAAGTCTATGATAACATCGAAGGGAGTAGTGCCGCCAAGGCGTTGATCAATAACTTTCATACCCTGATGAATCTCGGTATTTTCATGGAAGTAGTCGATAAAGCTATTTTCCACTTCTAATCTTGAGATGCCAATGATGCTGCAAACGAAGACCAGGGTACTTACGCCCACTATAAATACACCATGGGCTTCTGTGAATCTCGCCAGTATGGATGTTATGGAGAAACGCCACTCACGTCCGCTTTGCGGTGTCTCCTTTGGTAAGAGTATCAGGACGGAAGGGAAAAGCAGAAATGTTACGATAAGGGACACAGTCAGGCCTGCTATCATCATCCAGCCGAATGTGGTGACCGGTAAGATATTACAAAACAGCAGAGACCCAAAACCGGCAATCGTGGTTAGTGTCACATAAACACAGGGTTTTAGCTTCGAGAGGATTGTGTCGAGAATCAACTGGTGGTTGGGGGCCTGAGGATTTTGGGTTAATAGTTCTCGATAGCGTACAATCAGGTGAATCGCGATGGCTAATGTAATGATGAGCTGCAAAGAAATGAAGTTAGCGGATATAACCGTTACCTCCCAGCCGAACCATCCCAGCAGACCAATCATGTAGATGACGGAGACCCCGCAGCAGAGCATCGGGAGGCATATCCAGCGAATTCTCCTGAAGATAATAAAGAGTATGAGAATCAGAAAGAGCAGGACCCCAAGGCCGAACACCTTCAAGTCCTTCTTAATGAAGGTAATCATGTCCTCTGCAATCATACTTATACCACCAAGAAACATGTCCGCATCGCGGCGATAGTTATCCATAATAGTACGTATGGACATGATGTCCTGATGGCGCTGTCGTCTCATCAGGTCCCTGTGTTGTTGGAATTGTTTAGCTACGCTTTTTAGTTCGGCTCGCTCTGCGGGTGTTATGGAGCCTGATGTTTTTTTAAGCCGGAGCTCGTTGCGGCGATGGAGTAAATCGTAATAAACATCGTCGTCTGAGAAATAAATCAGCAGGGCTGTGGTTTGTAAATCAGAGCCGAGGAGGAGGTTTTGATAAAGAGGGCTCTGGCGAAGTTCAAGTCTGGCCATCTCCATATCTACTGTCGGAGACTCGAGGGTGGGAAGGTCGGCAGTAAGCTCCTTGAGTGGGACAGGTGGGCTTTCCAGCAGAGGGACATCCAAGATGGAAAGTACCGATGTAATATGTTCGAGGGATTTCAAATCGTCTCGTAGTCGGGCTAAGTTGGTCAGAGTGTCAGGTGAGAACAGGTCGGCTTTGGGAGTATATGTCAGGATAAGAAAATCACCTTGCCCGTAGCGGGAGCCAATCAGGCGCGAGTAGCGAAGGTCTTCGTCATTTTCCAGAACCAGTGTTTCCGCAGAGGCATCGAGTCGAAAATGTCTGGCCTGGAAGCCGAAAAATCCAACCGCGATCAGAATGCAGATAATAATTGTCCTGGGATGTCCGAGGACAATGCGGTCAAAGAAAAATGTTACCCCTGAGTTGCTTTTCGTCATAATAGCCGTTTGACCCTGCGAATTGAGTATCAACTATCCGGCGGTTTTTCCAGACGGCAAAGAAAGTCCTCAATGGAGCTTTGGCTGAGGATATCGTTGAATTGTGAGCGGTAGGTCAAGAGAAGACTGACACCCTGTATTTCCACATCGTAGATTTTCCAGTGTTTGTCCATCTTGCGGATTTTGTACAGTATGTCCATCTTTCCGTCCTTGGATATCAATTCCGTTGGGATATAAACAGTCTTATCCTTTTGTACTTTTGGTTTGACCAGGACTTTTTCGTCCTTATAGTGCGTGATTTTTTTCCGATAAGATTCCTTAATCTGTTCGGTAAAAAGCCGGGTGAATTTCTCTCGTTGTGGCGGGGTCAATTTTGGCCAATATATTCTTCCCAATGCAAGTTTAGACATAAGCTGGAAATCGAAGTACGGACTTATGATTTTATCAAGTTGCTTCTCTTTAGCATCCTGTTCCATGTCCTTATCTTGCAGGACCGAAATGATGGCGTCCCACTTGGCACGAAAGAGGTCGCTTGGGTCATTCGGGTCATTGGGATCGTTCGGGTCATTCGGGGTCGTACCGTTGGCATAGATGCCCGTGGCTGTGACTAATAAGAATAAAAGGATGAACCAGAGTTTTCTCATAATGCGTTGGTTATTTTATTTCTCTTAAAGACCATAGTTTTGCGTTCCCCTCTGAGGTGAGCTATGATATAGACACGAATATGTTTTTCAGAAGGACCAAGGCCCATTTTAGTTTTTGTTCAATATATACAGTCGGTCTTGTCACGTCAGAATTATAACATCACTTAGATGGCCGAACAACTGTCAATAGAGGTTTTCTCATGAATCTTTTTTCCTGCTTCTAATCCGTGGCCGGTGATTTTAGACCTTGTGTATTTATTTAAGTTATTATTCGGCTGGAGAGAATTCGAGGATAAGCAAAATCCGGGAATAAGTGCTACTTTCTGCGTGAGAGGAAGTGCTACTCCCATTCGATTGTCGCCGGGGGTTTGCTGGAGATGTCATATACAACCCGGTTAACTCCCCGAACCTCGTTCATAATCCTGTTTGATATCACGCCCAGAACATCAAACGGAATCTTTGAGAAATCAGCGGTCATAAAGTCAGCAGTCTCAACCGCTCGAATAGCAAGGACGTTTTCGTAGCTTCGTTCATCGCCCATTACCCCCACTGTTGAAACCGGCAAGAGCACGGTCAGTGCCTGTGATATCTTTCGGTACAGGCCTGCCGATTTTATTTCATCTATCAAGATTTCGTCGGCCGCCCGCAGAGTTTTGAGCCTTTCGTCGGTTACGTCGCCGATTATTCTGACAGCCAGTCCGGGTCCCGGGAAAGGATGTCGCCAGACAATATGCTCGGGCAGGCCCAGGTATTCACCGACGACGCGGGCTTCATCCTTAAACAAATCCCGCAATGGCTCGATCAGCTCAAAACCCAGTTCAGCCGGCAGCCCGCCGACATTATGATGCAGTTTTATATTAGCCGCAGGGCCGCCGTTTTTCGAGCCTGACTCAATAACATCGGGGTAGAGTGTTCCCTGTGCGAGGAATTTGGCGTTGGGGATGTTCGATGCCTCGGACTTGAAGGCTTCGATAAACTTCGCGCCGATTATTTTGCGTTTTTGCTGTGGCTCTGTTACTCCTGCAAGAGCGGACAAAAACTGCTTGGACCAGTCGACAACCCGCAAGTCGATATGAAAATGGTCCTGGAAAGTTGAGACTACGTTTTCGCGCTCGTTCTTTCGCAGCAGGCCGTTATCGACGAAGATACATATAAGCTGCTCTCCAATTGCCTCCTGAACCAGCGAAGCGGTAACCGATGAGTCAACTCCACCGCTCAAGCCACATATAACTGAGGCGTTGCCGACTCGCTTACGAACATCCTTGACGGTCTCAGTGACAAAGTCTCTCATTTTCCAGTCGCCGCTGCAGCCGCAGATACTGATGAGGAAATTTTCCAGAATCAGCGGGCCCCTGGGCGTATGCGCGACTTCAGGATGGAATTGAACACCGAAAAACTTTTTTTTCTTGTGCATCACTGCGGCAAATGGGCAGGACTTTGTAGCTGCAAGCCTGATGAACTTGTTGCCAAGCTCACCGACCTGGTCGCCGTGACTGGCCCAGACCAGTGTCGAATCCGGCATGTTTGCAAACAAGTTGCTCTTGTCGAGAATGGACAGATTTGTGCCGCCGTACTCATGCCTTTCGGCGGGAATGATTTTGGCACCCAAAATCTGACAGCCAAGCTGCATTCCATAGCAGATGCCCAAAATCGGGACATCCAGCTCGAAGATTCTTTCGTCGCATCTGGGGGAGTTTTCGTCATAGACGCTTGCAGGTCCTCCGGACAGTATCAAACCCTTTAGTGGAAGTTTGGACAGTTCTTTAGCCGTTATATCCGCGCGAAAAATCCGTGAATAAACATTGTGCTCACGAACACGTCTGGCTATTAGCTGGCCATACTGACTGCCAAAGTCAAGTATAGCTATCAACTCTCGGCTCATGGGATCCCCGGAAAACTTGCCATCACTGTCTGCGAATTACAGAGTCTGCAGGCACTAATCTTCAAAAGGCAAAGTCGCCGAATAGTTCGGCGCCTCTTTAGTTATCTGTATATCGTGTGGATGGGACTCGTGAACAGATGCTGCGCTTATACGAACGAACCGGCTGTTTTTCCTTAGTTCTTCAATGTTTCGTGCCCCGCAATACCCCATGCCGGCCCGCAGTCCACCGACGAGCTGGTAGACAAAATCACCGAGTGTTCCACGGTATGGTACTCGTCCTTCTACGCCTTCGGGAACAAGTTTACTTTTCTCGGTCGAGCTTCTCTGGCCGTATCTTTCTGCAGAACCCTGGACCATCGCCCCTAAAGACCCCATACCTCTGTATTCTTTGAACTGTCTTCCCTTGTAGATAACCAGCTGGCCCGGACTTTCTTTGAGGCCGGCGAACAGAGAGCCTATCATCACGCTCGAGGCCCCCGCCGCGATTGCCTTGGTTATGTCGCCCGACTGAGTTATTCCGCCGTCGGCAATAACCGGGATGCCATGCTTGTCGGCAGCCTTGACACAGTTGATTATCGCAGATACCTGCGGAACTCCCACGCCGGAAATTATACGCGTGGTACAGATTGCACCAGGCCCGATACCAACCTTTACGGCGTTCGCGCCGGCTGCTATCAAATCTTCCGCGGCGTCGGCGGTTGCGATATTGCCCGCAATCACATCGATATCATAGTCTGCTTTTATTTTCTTGACGGTATCGATGACATTCTGCGAATGGCCGTGAGCGGTGTCGACCACGATAATATCGACATCTGCTGCTATTAAGGCCTCGATTCGCTCATACTCGTTTATGCTCACTGCGGCACCGACGAGCAATCTGCCCCGCTCATCTCTGGCCGATATCGGATACTGCTGAACCCTGTCAATATCCCTCATAGTAATCAGGCCGGCCAGTTCACCTTGTGCATTAACCAAGAGCAGTTTCTCAACCTTGTGTTTCTGCAAAATCCCTTTTGCCTGTTCGAGTGTCGTTCCAGCCGGGCCCGTAATAAGGTTACTCTTTGTCATTACAGAGCTGATTTTGATATCGTAGTCTTTAAGAAATTTCAAATCCCTGCGTGTCAGGATGCCGACCAGCTTTTTGCCGTCGATTATGGGGATGCCAGAGACGTTCTGTTCGTTCATCAGATATTGTGCCCTGCTGACAGGCTGGTCCGGTGATAATGTGACCGGGTCGAGAATCACCCCGTGCTCAGAGCGTTTGACCTTGGCGACTTCTCTTTGTTGGGCTTCAATGGGCAGGTTCTTGTGAATTATGCCTATTCCGCCTTCCTGGGCCAGTGCTATCGCCAGGGCCGCCTCGGTTACGGTATCCATAGCGGCTGAAACAATGGGGATATTTATCGAAATATTGTTGGTAAGCTGGGTACAAGTTTGGGCCTGGCTGGGCACAAAATCGCTTTTTGCCGGTACCAGCAGCACATCGTCGAAGGTTATGCCTTCAGCGACAATCTTGCTTTTGTCCATTTTTCACTCCAACATTATTCGC
>CAYSLN010000046.1:8260-9459 GCA_964431825.1 uncultured Pirellulales bacterium
AGGCATTTGGCTGAAGATGCGGCCCAGCAGGCCTTTGCAAAGGTTGCTGTAAAACTGCCGCAGCTGAGGAGAAGGGACCGATTTGCAAGCTGGCTTGCAACTGTCTGCAGAAACGCTGCAAAAGATATGGCGCGCAGCACTGAGACACTTCGCAGCGATGTAGACCTTTCGATGATAGCAGCCGAATCCAAGCAGGATGGTGTGGTCGAAGCCGTGAGGGAAGCCTTAGGCAAACTTTCAGCTTCGGGCAGGGAAGTAGTTTTCCTGCGATATTATGATGGTATGTCTTATGAACAGATATCTGTGGTGCTGGGCATCTCGGAACAGGCAATCAATGGCCGACTGAGAAGAGCTAAGAAGAAAATGGCCGACTATCTGCGGCGTAGTGGGTTTAGCGAGGGACTGTTATGAAGAAGCAAGAGAATGACAAATGGTTAGATGAACTGATTTCCCAGACTATAAATACCTCGGAACCACAGTTCGACGTTGAGAAATGGAGACGGGAGTATCCTGAAGAATTCCAGGTTCTCAAGTCACGTGCCGAGCAGAAAACGTCGACTATTCAGGCCGGTTTTTGGGAGGTAGTTTTGCATAACAGATTAGTTAAACTTGCTGCTGCAGTGATAATAGTAGCAATTGGCTTGCTTATCGTCCACCGAATACCTCACAGGCATGAGCCTGCAAAGGTGAGCAAGATGCCGAAATCGCCGGCCGAGATGCTGACGATGGCGTCGCTTAACGCGGCTTACCGTCTTGGTGGAATGGAAGGAGTAGAAAAACAGTACGAAGAGGCACTGGAGTTGCTGGGACCGCGGCCAGCAAAAATAACAGTGAAAGAATTACTTGCAGAATTTAACGGCACATAATTTCAGAAGGGTCAAAACTATGAAAACGCTTAACAATAACAATTTGACAACAGCTTTTTGCATTGCTCTAGCATTATTTGTATCGACACCAGCGGCTTTTGCCCAAGCTCCTGAGAATGCAGCTTTGTTTTACTATCAGGCATTTTTGCTTTACGAGAAACCGGATGCCACCATGGACAAGATGCTCTCTGATTTTCTGGATGACAAGATAGGGGCCAACGAAGTAATCGAACAGTTCATAGGAAAGAATCGAGCGGTAATCGACTATCTGGTAACGGCAGCCGATACGCCTTATTGTGATTGGGGCTATGACTACTCGCGAGGATTGGACTT
>CAYSLN010000046.1:9559-11167 GCA_964431825.1 uncultured Pirellulales bacterium
CAGGCCTTTGCGAAGCTTAATAAAGTCGAGGAGAAAGTAAAAAAAGACGTGATTGAAGATATAGCTGCAACTGGGACTGCTATACTGGCAGCGCCGTTTTCCAGAATTTACAGCCAGCAGGTAAAAACGAAAACTTTCTCTAATGCCATTAGAACAGCCGTTGAGCTTTATATAATAGAGGCAAGGACTGGCCGATTGCCAGACAAACTTCCTGCGGATATGCCAAAGGATTTATTCAGCGGCCAGGATTTCGAATATAAAAAGACAGAAGATGGTTTTATCCTTCGCTGCCGGGGGAGAGACCTTACCAAAGGCGAAATCTATCAATACGAATTTAAGGTCAAACAGTGATTACGCCCAAGGCGTGGTGTTGCTATGATTGCTTGGTATCAATAGGTCGTAGGTTTGCGGTTACCGCCAGTCGCTGGGGTAGTAGACGGATGCAGGCTCAATGTTGAACTTTCTGCATAGCCCTTCCGCCAGTTTTTCCAACCTTTTTGCCTGGCAGTCGGTTGGATAGCAGGTTTGGCCATTCGCTATGATGCAGATGCGAATAGTTTGGCCGGAGCCATACCAGTTTCGGCCGGGGACGATAGACCATTGTTTCTGCCATCTTTCTGTTGACTGGATTTGGCCGTCGCCGCCGCCAAGCCCGTTGCAAATAACAAAATGACAATTGAGGCTTTCGGAGTCTTGAAGTCCGTTCAATGAGGCCAACTGTCCTATATTACCTGCCCTGGTGCCGCTGTAGTATACTTCGATACGATTCCAGCGGTCGGGTGATTGACATGCACGAGAGAGAATCGCTGTTTCCACAGGGTCAAGGCGATAATAGCTCGAAAGGCAGAAAGGGCCAGCGGAGGGAGGGTTGTTGCCAAGAGCCATCAAGACCATCGCTCCTGCTGTCATTGACACCAGCAGTGCTGCTAAAACCTTGGCTACCCTTGGCTGGTTCGACATTACACCATCCCTGATGATGTCCATTTTGTCACAAGATGCAAAATCCAACCGCTTTTTCAGCGATTGGAAACTCGCAAAATGGGACTACTGCCTAAAGAGGATACAGTTATCTTATATATTTCAACTATCTTAATATACTTAAACATCGGCACCTGCCAATAGATTACTTCAAATTTCGTGGAAAAATTCCTAATTTGTTTTCAAAGGTCCCCAAGTCTCGAGGCGTTTTTCCCCTACTTTGGGTTAATGCTATAGTTTTGGGAATCCTGCAGGCTCCATTTGTTGTCCGGGTGTCGTCCGCATCGGACAGAAATTTTCGACGAGCGACAGACGTAAACTATCAGATTGCCGGTTACATTAGCCGAACAGAGTTAAAGTGCCTTCGGTAACTCGTCTGTTATATTATTAGTTATACTGGCTCTCAAGGTCGCTAAAAATCGATGTATCAGACTTTGGTTTTTTGTCGATCGGATAAACGATGTCGGCTTCGTTTTTAAGCGATTGGACATAATTTTGAAAAGCCTCAAGCTGCTTCCTTTGTGTCAGCTCGTTTATTAAGCGGGTTTTTACCTCCTCAAACGGACTAACACCGGCTTCTTTGTGGTCGGTGACTTTTATTATGTGATATCCGAATTTGGTTTCAACAAC
>CAYSLN010000046.1:11267-13470 GCA_964431825.1 uncultured Pirellulales bacterium
TACATTGCCTGGAAGGCTTCCAATGTTAACGACGGTTGTTGTTTAGAGATCTGTTCTTTGAGGCTGGCCATTACTTCTTCTTCAGTAATGACTATTCCGGCCTCTTTTACCTTTTCATCGAGCAACTGTTCGACTATCAGTTTTTCCAGCATCTGTGTTCTGACTTGTTGTTTGTATTGCTTGGCAAATTCAGGTGGCAGTTGCGTGGTCTTGGCAGCTATTTTTGCAAACTGCTCTTCAACCAGTGCTTCCAGTTTGCTTTCGGTAATAAAGACTCCGTTGACGGTAACAACAACACTATCTACAGCAGTTTCTACCGCAGTTTTTGCGGTGGTATCTGTAGTATCTGGGGTAGTTTCGGCAACGGTGTCCGACTTAGGGGTGTTAGCATCGCTCTGGGCGGGAGTCTTCGGTTTGCACGACAAACCGCAGACAGCAAGAAAGAGTGAAAAGTAGAAAATAAAGAGCAGGAAATTGTGCCTTTTGGCTTTCATTGCTCCATGTTTGCATTCTTCCGGATGGATTCCCATAATTTTGTCCTTTCGCAGATTCAGAATAATAATCACCTGCTGTTAACATAATCCATTCGTTTGATTGATGCAATAGTTAGTGGAGGTTTTTTAGGTAGTTTTTGGGATTTTCCCTGTTTTGAGAGTGATACCGCACTAATAGCGCATTTTCTGATTTACCTGACGATGTTTTTGTGGAAGTTCTATTTTTTCAATATCCACTGGTGAACAAATGCGGCAATAACCCAGACGCCGAAGCTGCCGAGGAGTACAATCCACAGGGCAAGGTGCCTGCGAAAGCATATAAAAGCAACGAGGAAAAACAAAATGCTCGGCACGATGCCCAACAGAGCGCCTTTGGTGTAATCAGACATCAGGTCGAAGTTGCCGGGGTTGTCCAGATGCAGCCAGAGGAGCACGATAAAACCGGTCAAAGGCATTACGGCAATCAGGCCTGCTAGTGTCGGCAGCTTGTGCTTTTCTACTATCCAGCTGCACAGAGCAATAATGCAAACACTGAGAAATAATTTGATAACAAATCGCATGTCAGTTGTTTTAGTGCTATTGTGGGCGATTAGCCCTTCGCAACGATGCCGCTGCGAAGAACGTAAGCGAACCTGTCTTAAAAGTACATAGCCCAGGGTTTCTTATTTGATGAAGCGAATACTCAGCGGATAGCGATAATGGAAACCGTTGTTTGCCTTGACCGCTGCAATCAGCAAAAAGACCAGATCAACTACACCGACAACCGGCAGCAGGAAAACCCCGACGCACGCAAAACAAAGAAGCCCTGCGATAATTCCATATATCAACATCGATATCTGAAAGTTCACCGCCTCTTTGCCCTGCTCATTTACAAAAGTAAAGTCGTCCTTTTTGATCTGCCAGATAATCAACGGCCCCACGACGCAGCCAACAATGGGTATCACGAATCCGGCGAGTCCCGATAAGTGGCATATCATTGCCCACATACGAGCATCCTTGTTGACTTCTTTGGTCTCGGGGGTCTCTGTAACAACTTCCTGCTGTGGTGGTTGTTCGCTTGCGGTTTTTTCTGTCCCCTCTGGGGTTGCGTTTGTTTCTGCCATGATTCAATCCCTTTCCAATCAGGTACAGGTTCTTGAAAGACCAGTTATTTTTAACAGAGAGTACTTAAGCCGTCAAGGGCAAAAATCCGACTGCCGGTGCGTGGTATGAAAAACGGATTTGCCGAAAGCGTCCGGTGGTATTACTATATTCGGGACACGAGCCGCTATAAAATTAAGGTCGGTTATGAACGTATCAGAAAACATCGTTTTGGCCCTGATTCTTACAGTAATCGCGGGGCTTTCCACGGGGATAGGCAGCGCAATCGCTTATTTCATCAAGAAGCCAAAGATAGCTTATCTGTCATTCTCGCTGGGCTTGTCAGCGGGTGTTATGATTTACGTATCCTTTATGGAGCTTCTGCCGGAGGCTTTCAAGGCTGTGGGGCAGCTCTGGGGGCTGGCGGCTTTCTTTATCGGCATAGCTACCATCGGATTGATAGATATATTGATACCAGAGCCGGAGAATCCACACGGCTACACAGGACTTGATGAGCCTACAGCTCCGCGAGAGAACAGCCGGCTCATGAGAACTGGATTATTTACGGCATTGGCTATCGGCATTCACAACTTCCCGGAAGGCCTGGCCACGTTTGCTTCGACGTTAAG
>CAYSLN010000047.1:0-3142 GCA_964431825.1 uncultured Pirellulales bacterium
TTGTAGGCAGGCAGGAGCAGCGGTGTGATTTTGCAGTCTTTGCAGGCCCAGTGAAACAGGATTTTCTGCTCTTCGGTTGCCATGTTATTTGGGGCGTACGGTCGGCGTATATATTGGTCCACGCAACAGGTGGGATAACCAAACAGAAAGCCTTCGAGTCGCTGCGTATCGGCTGATTTATCAATTGGCGTCTCTGCAAAGCGATGTTCGTATAATAAGATGTAGGCGGAAGTTTTACTGAAAAGAGTTTCAATTACTTTTTTGCCGGTTTTGACGGTTCGGGTGATTTGTTTTGTGAGCAGGCCTGATTGCTGCAATAAGTTCAGGCCCTGGTCGTCGAGGGGTTTTTCCCATCTGCTTAAGGGCTTGAGCCCTTCGCAGGTAAGCAGGGCCAGATATGCCAGCTCGAGATCGATTTCTTTAAGAGCGCGGATGCTTTTTTTGACCTGGGCCGAGTCAAAATCCAAGTTTTTGCTCCTTGCATTAGCTATCGTTCGGGTCTGTAGATTCCAGCCATTTCTCGGCAATCTCGGCAAAGTCAGACAAATCTTCCTGGCAGTCTTTATTCGAATCAGCTGGCAGGTATAAGGTTCCTAAGTCGCCGCATCGGCGTGGCATTTCGAGAATCTTAGCGAGAAGAGCCAGGTCGGTTCTGCCGTTATGGAATGGTTGGTGAGGTTCTGTAAAATCCAAGCCGGAATAACTGAATGAGCCGTGCGACATATAGTGACAGGCGATATCGTACACGTTGATGGACAGTTCAAGTTTCGGATTTATTATCTCCCAGCTGCCCATATTGCATGATGCGCCGCATATCTCGCAAAGCTCAAGACCGTACTGGAAGTCGCCTATTTTATACGGTTCGTTTGGCCCAGGCTCGCCACCGTAAGGGTCGTAGATCGGTAGGTCTTTGATTGCCTCGTGACACTGCTGTGCGAACTGGATGCCATCGGGCGTGAGGTTGTCATCCTGGTCGGGGTCGTAGAGATTCAGGCCAGAGTCAAGTTCTTCGCTGTCAGCCAGGAGGTCGCCGTCGAGGTCGTTGGCGTCCGGCGCCAACTGCCCAGCAGGCTCAACGACATAATCAAGCGGTAACTGGTGGTCATTCGGGTCACAGGGGTAGCGAAGTTCGAGAACCCTAAGTAAACGTGGGATGTCCACTCTACCTTTGTGGGTGTCGCCGTAACAATCGAACGAGCCGTGTTCCATATAATGCAGTGCCAGGTCGGGCAGGAATGCTCCACTCAAAGGGTCATTAGGCTCGGGGTAATGTAAACCAAGCCGTGGGTTGATAATTTCCCAGCCACCCATGTGAATGTTTTGGCCACAAATGTAACATCGTTCGGTTCCGTCAAGGGCGTGCTCAATTTTGTATATTTCGTTGGGTTCGGCTTCGTGTTGCTGGGGCAATTCAGCGACAACGGTGGCACAACGTTTTGCGAGCTCTGCACCATCAGGTATTTGGTTTTTGTTTTGGTCATCATCGAAAGGTTGGTAGCCGATGGCAAATTCCTCTTTGTTGGAGAGTAAATCTGTGTCCGAATCTTTTTCAACAGCTAATCTATGGTCATTGGGGTCGCAAGGTAAGCGTAATCCGAGGGTTTGCAGGAGAGCAGTAACGTCTACTCTACCATCATGAATACTGCCTGCATATTGGAATGAGCCGTGCTCCATATAGTGTATCGCCAGGATGGGAAATTCGACAGTTAAAGCCAGATGGGGATTGGTCGCCCATGCGCTGCCCATATTAATAATTTCGCCGCAAATATCGCAATATTCCGAACCCCAAGCTTGTGCAAGGCCTTTGCATATCTGGTTTGGGTCTGCCTGGCTGCAATCCGGTAGTTGGTTGAAGGCAGCGGCACAAAGCTTTGCTAATTCAACACCATCAGGTATTCCATTTCGGTTCTGGTCGGGATTGGAGTAAATATATCCAAGGGCATCTTCCTCGCTGTCGGCGAGCAGGTCGAGATCGGAGTCATGGCTGAATTGTATTTCGTGGATGTCCGGTGTGTATTGTGCAAGAGCTTTATTCAGGCTTAAGCCTGTTCCTAATGTGATTACAGCGGCGGTACCAGCGGCGACAGCTCTTCGTTTGAGCTTTTTGCGTCGTTTGGCCTGCCTTTCGTGGGCCCTTCTTAGCCTTCTCATTTTTTCCCTCCTTAAAGAAGTTTTTCTCTTTAACGCTTCTACATTTAGTATAGTGGTGCGCTTGCAACGTATAAAGTAACGTTTTTTCTCAAAATTCCGCTAAAAAGCTGAATAGATTCTACCACACCAATTGCCTTTTGTCCAGAAGCGATTTGCTGATGAATTCGTCGGTATGCCCCCCTTCTTTTACGAGAATGAAATGGTCAATGAGGGTCTCGAACACCTGCGGTTATAGCCGGTTTGACCAATTGAGTCTGTTTATTGAGTGAATGGTTATGTTACGGTTGTTCAATTGTCATGGAGCGATAAGAAAAATCGAAGGATTTATAAATTTTTTACGGTTTCGATTAGCCAGCACCAAAAGTGGTTTTATTGGACTATAGGATAAATGAAAAGGATTGCTCATTTAATGGAGCCATATATTGTGGTCGAAACAAAATCGATTCAGATATATGGTGTTTTAGGTTATAGGGCGTTACTGGGACCACGGCCTGGTTGGCTAAAGAAAAAATATCCGGCCTGTCGATACTGAAAACATCGATAAGGAGTTTACCGGCCATTAAGGATGCGAAAGTATGGACAAAAAGGAGTTGATAGACTGCATTTGCGAAATCAACAGGACAGCCAAGCCAGAATTTCTCGCCAGTTTTTCAGAAGAGGAGTTGAAAGCTTACCTTGAGCACCTGATGGAATTGGATTTGAAAGAGTTGGTCGTTTGCGTCTAAAGGGGTATGTTTTGGTATCAGGGTCCCTTAGACTAACAGAACTCGGAGTATAACATTTCAGTTTCGTCCGCTGGGCCGGCCACACCAGTGCAGAGGAAGTAAAAACAGAATGAGAAGGTGGGTTTGATGAAAACAAGGGTGAGCAACTTATCTTCCTTCCCGTAGTTTCACTTTTCATCGCCCGTTGAGTAGTAGAGTGGGACTACTGATTTTCTTCAAGCTGGTCACCGATGATGGATCTGCCGATGTTGCTGAGGCCCCTATTG
>CAYSLN010000047.1:3242-13457 GCA_964431825.1 uncultured Pirellulales bacterium
TCGGAAGAGTTGTCGGGTTTCTCAACCTCCCTGTTATTTTCTGATGACTCGGTGAAAGGCACTGCCGATGGTGCCTGTTCGGCTGGGACAGGAGCCGGCACCTCAGCGATGTTGTTTAACTTGAACTCAACAAGTACCGGTGTTAAATAACTCGGCACATAGAAAGCAAAATCTATGTCTTTTAGCGACCCGCTGAAATCAGCGCTTTTTAGCTTTATCTGGTCATTTAATTTTTTCTTTTGCAGTTGGTTTGCCGATTTTAGGTATCCGACCGGGTAGATGTTTTCTCCTTTTCCGGACAGTGGGTTTTTAGCAAGGTCTTTTGGTTTGCAGACTAATCTTAGCTGCGAAAGTGTAAAACTGCCGACATCTTTTAGCGCACTCTTTTTTATTCCGACGCGCACGATTACAAGGTTATGGCCGCTTTTGGGTGGCAGTGTTTTGCCGTCCGAGTCTCTCATGTTTTCCGGAGCGAGCCAGGCGGAATTTTTCCGTTGCACTTCTATTGCCTTGGAGGCGGTCATAATGGAAACGCCGTCACCTCGGCTGTGTCGATTCAGGAATATCTGGTCCAGAAAGTTCGGATGCAGAGTGGCGAAACTTCTTTTACCGCTGAAGCTGCCGCAGCTTAACATGCTGAACCATCCCGTTACGAAACCATCGGCGTTGAGCAGGACTTTGTCGGGCCTTTCGGCGTCCGGGTCTCTTTGGTCAAATCTTTGGTAGGGGAAGCTATTTGATAAAGGTGCTGTTGCAAGGGCTGTAAGAAGCAGGCCTGATATAATAAGGCCTAAGAAAATTCCACAGACAATGCGACCGATGCGCTCGGGAAGAAGTCCGAGGTCTATCTTTTGGCGAGTCAGGTAGACAACTGCAGTTTGCAAGACGGCGAAGAAGATAATAAACAACATTGCAAAAGAGACCATCTGTGCCCAGGAAGCCAGCGATGAGGATAAGCCGGCAAGGGCTCTTGCTAAAACCTCAAAGTATCCGAATGCGACTACACTTGCGCAAATAGCGGCAACTAACGTAGCAAACGCCTGGACGAGAGTGCCTTTGAGGTACTGATAAGCAGCACAGCCTAAAATAACCAACACTACGAGTAAGCCAGCCATTACAACATCTCCAGTTTATCTTTTGATAAATTTAGCAATCCCATCTGGATTTTATGGTATTCTACGTTTCTTTTTCCGGGTTTTTCGTTCTCTGATTCTTCAGTCCTGAAAGTACCCTGACTATTTCATTTATTGCTGTTGTTCCGTCAATGGTTTTTCTCAAAGCCTGTTCTTGTAGATAAAGCATTTTGGCACGTCTGAACTGGACGCCGATTTCTGAGAGTGACTTTGAGTGCTTTATAGTTTTTCTCAGTTCGTCATTATTTATTGAGATCATTTCGAATACAGCTGTTCTGCCGATGAACCCTGTTCCCTGGCACTTTTCGCAGGTTGAGGCTTTGCCGCGTTTGTTATAAATGACTTTGCCGGGGCGGTGAAGTACTTTTGCTTTTTCCGCAGAAAGGTTAAATTTTCTGAGAAGTTCTTTATTTGGTGTGTAGGCCTGTTTGCACTGGTTGCAAAGTTTTCTAAGCAGCCTTTGACAGCTTATTCCCAAGAGGGTCTCGGCAATGAGTTGCCTATCGCCGACTAACTTTATCCATTTGCCAAGGGCTTGTACTGTGCTGTCTGCTTTCAGTACCACATATACTATTTTGCCGTCTTTGGCTGCCGCACAGGCGACCTTGGCGGTGTCGGCGTCCTCGCAGTCAGCAATGCCGACTACATCCGGCTCCATTCTTATTACCGCCTCCAGCTTCTTTGCATATGTAGTTGTGCCTGTGTCGCTGAGAGCGAAGATGTTTTGAGTTATGTTTGGCAGATTGGCTAAAGGCCGTCTTTCAAGCGTGTTTATGCTGTTAATGAAGGCATCGTGATTTCGCAGCAGTGCGTAAAAAGTAGTTGTTGCGCCGCTTTTATTGGGTCCGGACACAATAAACAAACCTTGTTTTACTTCTCGGAATTTATTTAGCTGTTCGTATTGATCGGGGGCCAAGCCGATTTCAGTCAGCTTCATTACGCCCTGTCGTGTTATTTGTTTTAATCTGATTTGCTCTCCAGCGGTTGAGCCTGCAGTGGCAACCTCCCATTCGGTGTATTCATTTTTATAGTGTGCTCTGAACTTTCCTTCTTGTGGTTTTCGTTTTTCGTTGGCATCCAAATCCGCCAGCTGCTTTAGAAAGGAAATGAAATATTCCATTTGGACTCTTGCTATAGGCTGCTGTTTTAGTGGTGCACCGTCAACGTAGTATGTCACATTATAGCTTTGTGGTGTTGGGGAAAACATAATGCTGTCGGCCCTTCTCCAGATAGCATCGCTTAAAGTCTGGTAGGCAGTCCTATAACCAAAGAACGCCGGGGTTCTGGGTTCGGGCACAGGGACCTCATTGTTGTTGGCTGTTATAAAGATGAAACTTTCGAGGCCACCGAGTTTTTTCTCTTTGCTGGTTAAAAGCCCTTTGATGTGTTCAATGGTCAGTACACGGTCAAAATCTAAAACTATAGTGTTGCGGTGCTTTACGTAAGCTAAGGATGTCGCTGCTACGGTTATCAGGTAGAGCAGCATCCCGATGATAAAAACGGGCACGATCATCCAGATTAGCAGGGCTGAGGCCCCTGCGCCGAGGACAATCCCGGTCCAGAAAACCTCTCTTGTTTCCACCGTTTTTGCATCGTTATAAACCCAACCGAGCAACGGTATCCATCCAAGAAACAGGGCTAAAAAGAGGATAAATTTGATAATGGATATGTAGCCGCCATATTCGATGGACATTAGTACAAAATCTGGCATAAGATGCTCCATTACGAAATATGGGCCCAAATACAAGCAGTTCTCATAGAATACCTTCGGCGGTAGTTCTGATGCCCTTTAGTGCCATTTTCAGCTCTTCTTTGTTTGGTGCATATTTATAGGCATCCTTGGGGTTCACAAGACCATTTGTCACCAGTTCACAGAGGTTATTTGTAAGATCCTGCATACCTTCCTGTTCAGAGTTTCGGATAACGCTGGGCAAATCAGCTTCGCGCCCTTCGGATATCAGCTTCCTGACAGAGGCGTTTGCAAGAAGAATTTCGATAGCGGGTATTCGGTCCACATCTTCTTTAATGCACGGCAGCAAAACCTGGCTGATGATAGCTCTGAATGCTATACTTAAGGTTTGCCTTGCAAGGTCTCGTTCGTTTTGAGGGAATAAGTCCAAAACTCGATGAATGGCTTGAGAGGCATTTGCTGAATGCAATGTTCCAAAAACAAGATGCCCGGTTTCAGCGGCTCTCATTCCGGCCGTCACCGTCTCGGCGCTTCGCATTTCACCGATGAAGACCACATCAGGGTCCTGCCGCATCAGATATGTTAAGGCGTCTACATAATCCGGGACGTCAATGCCGATTTCCCTTTGCGAGACGATAGCTTTTTTGTCCTTGAACAGATACTCGATAGGATCTTCAACTGTGATTATATGGCAGGAGCGTGTTCGGTTTATGTAGTCTATCATAGATGCGATGGTTGTTGTTTTGCCACAGCCTGTGGGGCCTACTACGAGCACAAGGCCCTGGTTAGTATCAGCTATCTGAGCCAGCGTTGGTGACAGGTTCAATTTTTCAAATGATGGGACATAAGTACTTACCCGTCTTGCTGCCAGGCTGATTACACCTCGTTGACGAAATACGTTTACTCGGAAGCGATGCTCATCACCTATTTCATGAGCGAAATCAACGGTTCCGTGCTTCATAAAGGAATCTTTCTGGGCTGGCGTAAGTATCTCAAAGACCATCTCTTCCATTTTTTCCTGGGTTATCGCTTCGCCGGTGGTGTTTTTCAATTGCCCGTGGTGGCGTAATTTTGCCGGCTGTCCGACCTTCATATGCAGGTCGTTTGCCTGGGTCTTTATGGCGGCCCTGAAAAACTTGTTCAGTTTCGGCTCATGGTCGGTTTTTTTGGCTTTCTCGTCCGATTTTTCCGAGCTCATAATTATTACTGATTCCAAAGCATAAACCAGTTTCGTTTTCCGCTGGCCGGCTCTGTCATTTAGCACCGCTTTAGCTGAACATTTTAGCCTAAGATTTGCAAAGACAAACCCTTACACAATCATATTATAAACTTTTGCCGTAAACTGTCAAGCCCATTAGAAATTAAGTCGTCAATTTGCGAAGGGATTGACCTTGGGGTTTGAACAATTATTTCGGCATTCAGTTCTTACAAGTTGGTTCTCGTTTCTATATAAGGATGAGCCTGATACAGCGGGTCTAAGAATTGTTATATTAGGCTGCTAATAACAGCGTCAGAGTCATATAAATTGCGACACTTACTGAATCATTTGCGGTTGTGACCAGTGGGCCGGAACTTATAGCCGGGTCTATGCCGATTCGGCGAAACAAAAATGGCAGGAACAGGCCAAGTGTTGTGGCAACCATTATTGCAGAGAACATGGCCATCGCGAACGAAAAGACAAGCCAAACAGGTTGTATATTCTCTGCAGGTGCTTTTGAGCCAAGTAAAATCGCACATGCTACGCCTCCTAATAAGCCACAGCTTAGGGCTACCAGCAAAGCGATTCGTACTTCACGTGTGAAAACCTGGCTTAATCTAAGTGCTGCCAGGTGGCCTGTGGCCAGTCCCGAGACCACAACGGCGGAGGTCTGCAGCCCTGCATTGCCGCTGATAGCTGCAATCATTGGCACAAACGCAATAGCAGCGGCGTAAATCAGACTTAAATTTTCAAAGTCGAATTTTTTGTTGAAGAACATCAGAACCAGAGCGGTGACGGCTGTGCCGATTAAGCAGGGCAGGAGCCAGGTCATTCTGACACGGGCAGCGTGGAACACTGAAACGTTGTCCAGTTCATCGGGGTCTGTACCCGCCATGGCGTATAGGTCTTCGACGGCTTCTTCTTCTGCAACCTCGATAACACGGTCTGCAGTAATTCGGCCTACGAGTTTATGATGTTTGTTCAGGACAGGGACAACAATCAGGTCATTCTTACTGAATATATTTCGGACTTCTTCCTGATCGGCATCTGCCGTAACATAAATTGTATCAGGGTCCACTAAATCGCTTATCTTTGTACTTTCCGAGCGTGTCAGCAACAGGCGAATACGAACGTCTCCAAGAAATCGTCCTCTCTTATCCACAACATAGACGGAAAAGAAGTCTTCATCGACTTCAGATGTACGGATTTTACTGATGGCTTCAGCGATAGTAGCATCTTCAGAGACTTTTATTACAACCGGGTCCATGATGCCACCGGCGGAGTCTTCGGAGTAACTCATCAGTTGCTTAATCTCCGCCGATTCAGCCGGAGGAATGCTCGCAAGAAGTTCGGCTCTTTTCTCCTGGGGTAGTTCAGAAAGGATGTCTGCAGCGTCGTCGGCGTCAAGGTGCGAGATGATGTTTTTCAGCTCTTGGTCTTCCAGAATCTCGAAAAGCTCCGACCGGGTAGCTTCGTCGACTTTTTCCAGCACCTCAGCAGCTATGGGTTTTTCCAACGAGTCAAATATAAGACGCCTTTGCTCATTATCCACGAGCTCGACAACTTCAGCGATATTGCTGCTTCGCTGTTCTCTGAGCAATTGGCCCAGGCTGGACAAATCCCTGGATTCAAGTAAAGGCTCAATCTGTTGCACTAATTGTCTTTGTTCGTCCGTCATCGAATTATCTGACCTCAAGTTGAAAATCAAATCCACCCGCCTGCCTGATAAGATAACGCAATTTCTTTTATTAGGCAATGCTTTTTAAAACTCCACAATTATTGTTCGGTCAGTCTAAAGATTTCTGCGGTGTGTGTTACAGCAAAGATTAGCACCTGGTTTCTCCAGACACCAGGGGATGTGGGACAACTGTGTGCACATAACATTGTCCCGTAATTATAGAGGTTTCCTGGCAGCTTTGGTTTGGCTATTCGACTTGCGACGAAGAAAGAGATGAGTGGTTTGTTCGCAAAGCTTTTCTTTGTTTTTTGTGTGCTTGCGGAGCAGAAGTTTGGATGAATCAGTTGTTTAGCTTAAGAAGCCTGCAGAAAGTAGAGTGAGATATCACAGCTGCAATAACACATCTGTTTTATACAAAAGAAGTTATCGTATTTGTATTTAATCGGATTGCCTGAAAAAGGCATGGTCCTATAATTTCCTCTTGACCTTGCAGTGGCAAGATGATACACTTAAGGTCAGCACTATAGCAGAGTTAGCGCGGAGCGATAACTATGTTTTCTACTTCGATTTTCGGTTTTTTCCTGGGGGAAGAGCACGCGTTGCGCGGATTGTGTACAGGGCTGCTGGCGAAAAGATTACTTGCGGCCGCTGCCGCAAGGGTAGTTCTAACAGATAAGTATTTTTTTATTTTGAAGAGCATAGTTTTTATGGAGGATTTAGTCATGTGTGAATTTAATCCAAAATTGTTAATAGTTTGTACGTTTGTCTTGTTGTTTGGTGGTGCATCTGCCGCACTGGGAGGCGACTATATTGATCCTGGGATTGACGGTTGGACGAGCCCTGGTGCTGAGATGGCGCTCGGCGGCAGTAGTGACCTCCCGCCGGTACCGGCTGATTTTTTCGGGCCAGGGTCGGACCCATTCGATGGGATAATCTATTTTGAGGGCCAACCCGTTCCTCCGGATACACTAATCCAGCGATTAACTACAGGGCATGTACCACCGCCGTATCCATCGAGCGATGTCATTGACACGGAGATTGTTGAGTTGAACCTGGTAAGCACTTCGCCGATTACGGTCACCTCAAATGGTGGTCAGGACCCTACCCAGTGGGATGTGGATGTTCAGCTATCGGTAACCCCTGCACCTGTGGGTTCTTTAACTGCAGTTAAGACACATGAGAATGGCGGGACTTTTACTACTGATTTGTATGTGCAGCCGGTATTTACATTCACAAGTATAGATAATCCCGGCGAGGTAAGAATTCTTGATACGGGTTTAGAGGGAATATCGCCACTCGAGTTCGTTACTGTCGACCCATATCCGTGGGAATGTTCTGTGGATGAGGACGACTTTTATCCATCTGGAGTGGAACCGATGGTACTGAGTGCCGGCCCATCGGGCCAGATTTCGCTGAATCCCGCGGAGGAGCAAATCTGCTGGGATGATTTTTATTGGGTGGTGTTTCCCGGAGAATGGCCGGAGGGCGGCGGGGGCACTGGTTACAATGACGGCGAATGGTATCCCTATGTAAATACCGGGTGGTGGAATCAGTGGTTCTGGAACGGTCCGTACGACCCGGAGCGTATCAAATGGGTCGATATTTACCAGTTCGTTCTCCCCTGGGAACCTTTTTACCCAGGCTATATTGAAATCGCTATTAACTGGACCACACCTGCGTGGGACGAGCAGGGTCTTGGTCGTCCCCCGTTGCCGGAGGATGTTCCAACTATTGAGATTGAAAACATGTATATCGAACGTCATTATTGCGGCGCGTGGGAGATTGGAGAATTAGGCGAATGGATCGAGTATTATTTTGACATCCTCGACTATAACCCGGAATGGGTTTCGATTGATGTCCGTGGTTATAACTTTGTGATCCTCGAGGATGCACTTGGCTACATATCACATTGCTGTTTATCTCCACCAGAGCCCAAGCCGCTGATAGAACACTCGAAGTGGTCTCAACCGCCCATTGAGATCGACGCGACGTCAGCAACGCCGACTTACTCGGGCTGGAATGAAATTTCCTGCTTGTCAATTATTGGTACCGGTAGTGTCAAGGTTTATGAGAATTATGATCCTCTCGGCCTGGGCTATTTTTTCGCGCCGGGAACGAACCTTTTAGCAGACGATATCGATCTGGCGGGCACGGAACGAATATTAGACCATTACGATTTCACTGCCTATGCCCACAATGGAACCGCTCCTTATACCGTGACGTCGGAACTATATACCGATAACGCCGGTGCTCCGGGCACACCCATTCCCGGTACATATTGTGTGCATCAAGTTACCGTTGACGGCCCTGTTGTCCTGGACTGTGCACCTGGTTCCGGCGTCGTCCTGCCTGACAATGTGTGGATGGTTTTGTCATTCTCGGCTGGAACTGCCGGGTGGGGCATCGGAGATGTGGCCGAGATCGGCTCTACGGATGATGACTTTGCACAGTACAACGGAGTAACGTGGTCTCATTATTCGTTCGGTGGAAATCCACACGCCGGCTTCGAGGCCAACATTTGGTGCAGAACCGAGGAAGGTGTCGGCGCGCAGCAGTTGGTGGCCGATGATTTCCGCTGTATCGGAAATATGCCTGTAACGAGCATTCACTGGTGGGGTTCGCATTACGGTTGGGAAGAACCAGGAATAACGCCGCCTCAACTGCCAATTGCCTGGCGGATTGGGTTCTGGTCCAATGTCCCTGCTAATCCCTTCGGTGATCCTGAATACAGCTACCCGGAAATGTTGCTATGGCAGATTGATATAGATGCCAGTCGGGTAGAGGTCAACGAGGTCGGTACCGATTACTACCACGAGTACTATCCCAACGACATTTGCTATCAATATAATGTTGATTTGGAGCCGAATGAATGGTTCTGGCAGAATACTGTTACTGATTTAACGCAGGATAATGTCTACTGGCTCAGCATTGCGGCCGTTTATGAACCACATATGCCTGAGCCGCCGATTTATCCCTGGGGTTGGAAGACCCGGCCGTGGAGTTGGATGGACGATGCGGTAAGAATCCAGCATTATGGTCCGCTTGAGGAGGGTATAGTACTCGATCCATTTTTCATCGAACCGATTAAAGACCCTCTGTATCAGGAAAGCTTCGATGTCGCTTTTGAGCTTGATACCGACCCGAATTACATCAAGTGGGAGCAGTACTATACAGGTATCCGCCACTGGCCGCACTACGAAGATGTACCGTCAATGGCTATAGCTACCGCAATCGTTGAGCCTCCGTTTATCGATGTCAATTATTTGGTAGCTGACGATTGGCTCTGTGAGCGAGAAACACCGGTGACCGCTGCAGTGTGGTGGGGCTCCTATATCGGATATCGGTTCAAGCCATGTCATGGGCCGTTCATGGAACTTCCAATACCACCGGATTACTTCCTGTTGTCGATATGGGATGATGTGCCCGCTGGTGCTGACCCCTATGTTCCCTTCAGCCATCCCAATGATGTAATCTGGCAGTACAGGGCCTATGATTACGACGAAGTGTTGGTGGGCTATGACAAACACCCCCATGGAAACCTTGACGTAGTTATCTGTGGTGCGCCGTCAGTTTTGAGCTGGAACAATGATGTGCAGGCGAAACTTATGGCCACGGGACAGTTTAACACGGTAGATATCATGAATGTAAATGCCTTCACTCCTACCCTGGCCCAGTTACAGGCTTACGATGCCGCACTGGTATACAGCGATGCTATTTACGCAGATGAAACTGCTTTGGGCAATGTAATGGCTAACTATGTGGACTCTGGAGGCGGCGTGGTCTGCATGATGTTCGAAATAGGTTATGGCTCGGGTCCACTCCCACACCCTACGGCCCAGATGCGAGGTCGCTGGGACACCCAGGTATACTATGCCGTTCCTCGTGCTGGCCAGTTTGGTCCACCCCCGGCCACCTTGGGAACCGTCCATGATCCTACCCATCCCATTATGCAAGGTGTCTCCAACTTTGATGGCGGGACTTACAGCGCCCGACCGCTTGGTACTACCCTCACGCCCGGTTCAACTCTGGTTGCCGAGTGGTCCGATGGTCGCCCGCTGGTGGTCACTAAGACCATTGGTGGTGTGCCACGGGTAGATTTGGGCTTCTATCCACCATCATCTGACACACGCAGTGATTTCTGGGTTTCATCGACCGATGGAGCGCTGCTGATGGCCAATGCACTCACTTGGGTAGCTGGTGGTGGCGGCGGCGGTCCGCCCAGCGGCCGACGTGAGCCGGTGTTCCGCTATTCGGTGCGGTTACCAGAGCCGAACTGGTTCTACCAGGAGGATGTTAACAACGTTTACTGGTTCAGCGCGGTTGCGGTATACGACCCGAATATCCCCAACTATGATTGGGGCTGGACAAACCATGAACACGTCTTTAACGATGATGCTGTCACGGGGTATTGGGAGTATACGGACCTAATCGACTTGGAGAGGGTGTGGAGATGGGAAGAGCTTTATGACCAGACTGGCATGAGTGCGGATATGTCATTTGTCCTGTTCACCGAACC